>NZ_JAGKRI010000042.1:0-7323 GCF_017939255.1 Aeromonas sp. Prich7-2 | reverse complement strand
CTGTTGCGGGAATAGCTCAGTTGGTAGAGCACGACCTTGCCAAGGTCGGGGTCGCGAGTTCGAGTCTCGTTTCCCGCTCCAATCTCTCTTCGAACCCTTCGAATTCAATCTCTCCCCCAAGTACACGAATCCAGTTTCTCAGTACCATCACTGCCGCGTCCTGTTGGTAGAGCATGATCCGCGTTTGCCAAGGCTGGGGTCGCGAGTTCGAGTCTCGTTTCCCGCTCCAATCTCTCTTCGACGTCCTCATAATCCCTTTGAATTGCCCATCACATCGCGCCGCGATGATTTGTCGTATCCGGCGTTTGCCTGCTTTCTCTCTTCCCCGCACATCCCAAGTCACAAGACCAAGATGTATTGCTTGCTAATAGCCTCCCGGAGATCGGGCACAACCCTTTGCGGTCGGCTAACAGGCTTGGCAGGGCCTGAATGACAGACAGTGGCTCGCTATAAGTTAAAACCGGGGCATTTAACCAAAACTCATCATTTTGATTTATAGCGGCTGGTGGCGGCCATAAACGGCTTGCTGGTGGGGATGGCAAGCCCGGCAAGAGCTCTGCCGATCGGGGAGAGGAAATCGCGGGCAAAAAAATAGGAGGGGCGATGGCTCCTCCTACGGGTTCACTGGCGCTGGCTCAGATAACGGTGACGTTCTCGGCCTGAGGGCCTTTTTTGCCCTGGGTCACAGTGAACTGGACTTTTTGACCTTCAGCCAGGGTCTTGAAACCTGCGCTCTGGATGGAGGAGAAGTGAACGAAAACGTCCGGTCCCTGGGATTGCTCGATGAAGCCAAAACCCTTGGTTTCGTTGAACCATTTTACTTGGCCGGTGCGAATGTCAGACATGTGGTAAGTCCTATCTATAACAAAATGAAACTAAGCCTGGTTGGGCAGCATTTGCCTGGAAGTCAGGGGTTGAAGCATGACTGACCACGTCTCTTTGTCCCAGTAGCATGTAGCACAATCCCTGTCTAAAGCCTGACCGATTGTACTGGAGCCCGATCCCTTGTCAATTTGGCACTTTTCATTTTTTGAGCGAGCTAAAAGTATTGTGAAGTCAGCAGCTTGTTTCATGCTTCACATCAAAAAAAACGGGAGGCCATGGCCTCCCGTCTGCATAAGGGGGTGTGGTCGAGCCCCCTTATTCCTTGAGGGCGAACCCTTCCCCCTGGCGGTCGTAGCGGTAGCTGACCTGACCGAGAGAGCGGACCTCGACCCGCTGGATGCGGCGGCTGGTGTCCACCAGGATGAACACCGACTTGCCCGACTGCAGCCGGGTCAGCGGCCTGTCCGGCCCTTCGATGGCGATGAGCCGGCTGAGCTCGGCCCCCGGCAACTCGAACTTGCGGAAGATGGAGTAGAGAGTTTCACCGGCCTGCACGTCGTGCTGCAACCAGGTGCCATCCACTTTTTCCTCGACGGGCTTGGCGGCCTGGGGCTCACCGGCGTTGCCGACGGTCAGGGCCTGGGCCGGCACGGCCAGGGGGACCGCCAGAGAGCCTGACGGCGCCGTGGTCGGGGCGGCGGGGGCGGGCTCCCAGGCCAGCACCAGCAGCCAGAGCGGGATCAGCACCAGCAACCCTATGGTGTGTTTGCGGGGCAGGGGGCTTGCCAGCTTGAACGAGGCCGCCTTCGGCTCCTTGTTGCGCTGACCCAGGCCACTCATGCCCTGGCCGAGACGCTGGCGCAGGGGCAGGGTAGCCGCGTTGATACGTTGGAGCAGGGTTCCTTGTGATTCGTCTTGGCGACGCTGCTGGGCTCGTCTGTTATGGCCACGTGGGCGACGGTCCGGGGTGGGCACGGCATTTACCTCTCACTACATTGCCTGCCATCAGGCAAATATGCCGCCTATGGTAAACGGACTCGTCCCCGAGGGGGAGAGTCCGGAGCATGAAAATTATCAGCTGAGACGAAACTGACCCAACAATTGCTGCAAACGTTCCGCCGCCTGACGCAAGGCCTGACTGGCGTTGGCCGTGCTGGTGGCGTCCCTGGCGATGTCGTTGGCCAGTGCGCTGGTTTTTGACAGATTGCCGGAGACAGTCTCGGAAACCGAGCTCTGCTCCTCGGCGGCGGAGGCGATCTGGTAGGTCATGTCGTTGATGGTGGCGATGGCCTGGAAGATGCTGCCGAGAGCCGCCTCCGCCTGATCCGCTTCCCCCACCGCCTGATGGGTCAGCTGCTGGCTCTGCTGGATGGCGTTGACCGCGTTGGTGGAGCTGTGGCGGATCTTGTCGATCAGCTCCTGGGTATTCTGCACCGCCTGCTGGGTGTTGCCCGCCAGCTTGCGCACCTCGTCGGCCACCACCGCAAAACCGCGCCCCTGCTCCCCGGCCCGGGCCGCCTCGATGGCGGCGTTGAGCGCCAGCAGGTTGGTCTGATCGGCGATCCCCTGGATGACGGTGAGGATGCTGGTGATCTGCTCGCTGTCGTGAGCCAGCCCTTCCACCACCTCGGCTCCCTTGCCTGCCTCGGCGGCCACCTTGTGCATGGAGTGGATCACCCGCTGGAAGCGTACCTTGCCCTCGTCCGCCGCGCTCTGGGCCTGCTTGGCGGAGTCGGCGGTGTTGTTGGCGTGGGTGGCCACCTCCTGGCTGACGTAGGACATCTCCTGTACCGCGGTCAGCATCTGCTCCATCTCCGCCTGGTGATGCTGCAGGTTGCTGTCGGTCTGGCCGGCGATGCGATCGGTGTCCCCGGCGTGGCGATGGACCTCGCTCGCGGTCTTCTGCACATCCCCGAGCAGGGCCTGCAGCTTGTCGATGAAGCGGTTGATGCCCCGGGCCAGGGCCCCCAGCTCGTCCCTTGAGCGGCTCTCCAGACGCTTGGTGAGATCCCCCTCGCCGTCGGCGATGTCATCCACCAGGCTCACCATCTGGCGGATGGGGCCCGTGATGCTGCGGGCAATGACCAGCATGGTGCCAAGGGCCAGCGCCAGTACGATGAGGGCACCGATGAGCTGCTGGGTCATGGCGGCGCGGTTCATGTCGGTGAGCTGGCGTGCCAGCTCGTCCGCTCCCGCCAGCACCACCTTGTAGGGCAGGGTGACGATGATGGCCCAGTTGCGGGCCATGCCGGGCACCGCGATGGGCACCGAGATGCGAAACGCGTCGGTGAGCTCCTGGCGCTGCACGTCCGGTTTGAGGTACTGGTGCCAGCCGTTGCCGAGCACCTTGTCGGCGCGGCTGCCGAGCAGGCTGGCGTCGCCGCTGGTGCCGGTGATGACGCCGGCAGCGCTGACGATCAGGGTCTCCCCCTTGCCGTCATAGATGTTGCTATTGAGAGACTGGGCCTGACGGCTGATGGAGTCCACCGCCAGATCCAGCGCGGCGATGCCCTTGAACCGGCCATCCACAAGGATGGGGGTGGTGATGGTGCTCACCAGCACCTGCTGGCCGTTGATGTCCACCTTGAAGGGGTCGATGAGGCAGGGGCGCCCCTCCCGTTTCGGGCAGGCGTAGTAGTCGTTGGCCGGGTTGCCGAACTCGTCCGGATCGCTCTTTTCGATGGAGAGCAGCAGATCGCTGCCGATCTGATCCTTGTCGCGGTAGAAGTAGGGAACGAAGCGCCCCTTGTCGTCACTGCCGAGCGCGCTCTGGCCGGCGAAGCTTTCGTCCTGGCCGTCGAAGCCGTTGGGCTCGAATCCCGCGAAGGCGCCATAGAGCTGAGGCTCCAGGGCAAGCTGGGCCTTGAGCAGGTCGGTGGCTTGCTGGCGATCCAGCGGCAGCTTGCCCTCCTGCTGGCGGGCGAAGACGCTGGCTATCTGCTGGGTGTAGGAGAGCCCCTTTTGCAGCAGTTGGGTGATGGTGGCGGCCTCGGCACGGGCGTTGGCGCTCACCTTCTGCCACGCCTCCTGTTGCAGGGCGGCGCGGCTGGAGTCGATGGTGAGCTGCTGGGTCTGCCGGCCTGAATACTGGTTGAGCAGGATCAGGATGACCAGGGCCGTGGTCATGGCGACACCGGCCAGTACCAGGATACGATTCTGGATAGAACGAAACTGCATCGCGCGTTCCTTGTATCGTTGAGGGTTCGTTGACGGGGTGACTGAAGTATCGGCTGTGCGGGAGATCTCTCCAGCAACCTCGCCTAGCTAAGCGGGAAAAAAGGGAAAATTCTGAGACATCACTCTAAAACAGCGGTTTTTGCGGGAATGGAGCCTATTTTCCCCTCTGCCTCGCCATGGTTTTCCCATCCGTCATTGTCGGTGCTAAAATGCGACGGTTTTTTTAACGAATTGGCCCAAGGCCCTCTACACAAGGCTTAAAGATGAAAGTCAAAACCCGTTTTGCTCCCAGCCCGACCGGCTTTTTGCATGTCGGCGGTGCCCGTACCGCACTCTATTCCTGGTTGTTTGCAAAGAACCAGGGCGGTGAGTTTGTGCTGCGTATCGAGGATACCGATCTGGAACGTTCCACTCAGGAGGCCATCGACGCCATCATTGAGGGCATGGAATGGCTGGAGCTGAACTGGGATGAGGGCCCCTACTACCAGACCAAGCGCTTCGATCGCTACAACGGCCTTATCGACGAGATGCTGGCTGACGGCCGCGCCTACAAGTGCTTCTGCTCCAAGGAGCGTCTGGAGGCCCTGCGCGAAGGTCAGATGGCCAATGGCGAGAAGCCGCGCTATGACGGCAAGTGCCGGGATGCCGCCCACGATCACCCGGCCGATGCGCCCCACGTGATCCGCTTCCGCAACCCGACCGAAGGCTCCGTGGTGTTCGATGACCACGTCCGTGGCCGCATCGAGTTCGCCAACACCGAGCTGGACGATCTGATCATCCGCCGTACCGATGGCGCGCCGACCTACAACTTCTGTGTTGTAGTCGATGACTGGGACATGGAGATCACCCACGTGGTGCGTGGGGAAGACCACATCAACAACACCCCGCGCCAGATCAACATCTACAAGGCGCTGAACGCGCCGGTACCGGAGTTTGCCCACGTCTCCATGATCCTGGGTGACGACGGTGCCAAACTCTCCAAGCGCCACGGTGCCGTCTCCGTCATGCAGTACCGCGACGATGGCTACCTGCCGGAAGCGCTGCTGAACTATCTGGTGCGTCTGGGCTGGTCCCACGGGGATCAGGAGATCTTCACCCTCGACGAGATGATCAAGCTGTTCAGCCTGGATGCCATCTCCAAGTCTGCCTCCGCCTTCAACACCGACAAGCTCTTGTGGCTGAACAACCACTACATGCGCAGCCTGGATCCGGCTTATGTTGCCAAGCATCTGGCCTGGCACATGGAACACCAGCAGATCGACACCAGCAATGGCCCGGCGCTGGCCGATGTGGTCACCCTGCTGGCCGAGCGCTGCAACACCCTGGTCGAGATGGCCGCCCAGAGCCGCTACCTGTTCGAAGAGTACGAGGCCATCGACGAAGCGGCAGCCAAGAAGCACCTGCGCGGCGTGGCTGCCGAGCCGCTGGCGCTGGCCAAGACCAAGCTGGCGGCACTGGATAGCTGGACCACAGAAGCGTTGCACGAGCTGATTGAAGCGACCGCCGCCGAGCTGGGTCAGGGCATGGGCAAGGTCGGCATGCCGCTGCGTGTGGCCGTCACCGGTCTGGGCCAGTCTCCTGCCATCGACGCCGTGATGGCGCTGGTGGGCAAGGAGCGGGTCCTCGCCCGTATCGATCGCGCCCTGGTTTATATCGAAGCGCGTATGGCCGCCGAGTAAGCTTGCCGCCGCACATTGCCGTCACCGGTCTGGGGTAATCTTTCCCCTGCCATCGACGCCGTGATGGCGCTGGTGGGCAAGGAGCGGGTCCTCGCCCGTATCGACCGCGCTTTGGCGTATATCGAAGCGCGCATGGCCGCTGCATAAACATCGGCCATGGCATGAAAAGGGCCTCCTGACGGGGGCCCTTCGTATTTTGGCCTCAAGCGGATTTGCGACGTAAAACAGCGACATAGCGACGAGGTTGGCGGTAAAAACAGCTAACTGCCTGAATTTTGACTAAACGCTCCAGCGGGCGAGAATTTTGGGTTGACAGCAAAGCGGGTGATGCCTATCATGCGCCTCCGTTGCCAGAGATAACTTTGGTAGCGCCGAGGTGAGTTGGGGTTATAGCTCAGCTGGGAGAGCGCTTGCATGGCATGCAAGAGGTCCGCGGTTCGATCCCGCGTAGCTCCACCAAATTCTCCTCGAACAATCTGGAATCCAAGGGGTTATAGCTCAGCTGGGAGAGCGCTTGCATGGCATGCAAGAGGTCCGCGGTTCGATCCCGCGTAGCTCCACCAGGTTCCCGATTGACATGAAGTACCCAGGGCAGTGCGGTGTGTATCACCCAGGCCGACCTTTGTGGGGTTATAGCTCAGCTGGGAGAGCGCTTGCATGGCATGCAAGAGGTCCGCGGTTCGATCCCGCGTAGCTCCACCATTATTGAGGATGAATGGCCGCCAGAACCATTCATTCGGTACCGAATTTGGGGTTATAGCTCAGCTGGGAGAGCGCTTGCATGGCATGCAAGAGGTCCGCGGTTCGATCCCGCGTAGCTCCACCAAATTCAGAGTGATTCAGCGTCACTCACACACATCGGGGTTATAGCTCAGCTGGGAGAGCGCTTGCATGGCATGCAAGAGGTCCGCGGTTCGATCCCGCGTAGCTCCACCATATTTCGCAAGAAAGCACCAAGGCCACCGCATCGCGGTGGCCTTTTTGTTTGCCTGTCATTTGGATTTTCCATGATCTCGCCCTTTGTATTTGTCTGGCAAATGGCGCTTCACCCTGTCCGCGAGGGCATCAGCGGCCCTGGCCGCCGCTGACGGGGGTGAGGGGGGGATTGGCGCCGATGCCGCCATGGCCATGGCGCGGGCTGCACGATGCCATCCTCTGCCGCGTGGCGGTTGGCTCGTTCGGCAGCCTGCGATGGCGCTTCACCTTGTCCGCGAGGGCATCAGCGGTCCTGGCCGCCGCTGACGGGGGTGAGGGTGGAGATTGGCGCCGATGCTGCCATGGCCATGGCGCGGGCTGCGCGATGACATCCTCTGCCGCGTGGCGGTTGGCTCGTTCGGCAGCCCGCGGGATACGCCATCCGGCCCCTGGTGTCAGTACCGGGTTTCCCCGTCGGCAGGGTGCCAGCCCTCTGGGAAAGGGGCGAGGCGGGGGCAACAGGGTATTTATTCATCCCATGATGTGGCCCTTTGCATTTGTTTTTCAAATGGCCCTGGCACAAAAAAAGGTTCATCGCGGCTTTCCGGGGAAGGCCGCCTTGATTTTCAGAAAAAAGTATTCTGAGTCCCTAAATCCATATGCCATACGCTTTATCACTTTGATCTTGTTGTTCACCCCTTCCAGCACACTCGTGTGCATCGGGTAG
>NZ_JAGKRI010000284.1:0-494 GCF_017939255.1 Aeromonas sp. Prich7-2 | reverse complement strand
GGCAAACGGGGTCGGGGCGCGGCAGGCAAGACGCCGTTTGTGGCAGCAGTGGCCCTGAACAAGGAAGGACATCCAATCAAGATGCGGATGACGGTGGTCGATGGTTTCAAAACCAAGTCCGTTGCTGATTGGGCAAAACGGCATATTGCCAGTGGTAGCGCGGTGATATCCGATGGATTGGCCTGTTTCAAAGCGGTCAAGGAGGCCAATTGTGAGCACCTGGGTGTTGTCACCGGGGGCAACCTGGACTGGCTGGATCATCCGGCATTCAACTGGGTAAACACGATGATAGGAAATGTGAAAAACTCGCTGCGGGGCAGTTGCCATACGCTCGGAGCGAAGCATTTACCAAGGCATCTTGCGGAATACTGCTTCCGGTTTAATCATCGTTTTGACCTCAAGAGCATGTTGGTTGAATTGGGGCATGCAGTCGTGGCAAGCCCTCCGATGCCATATCGGCTCTTGAAGCTGGCTGAGGGTCATGGGTAATCAGG
>NZ_JAGKRI010000041.1:0-25458 GCF_017939255.1 Aeromonas sp. Prich7-2 | reverse complement strand
CTCAGGGCCGAGACTTCACGCAAGGCGAGCGTAAGACGGAAGCAAAAAATCGCAGGAATGAGCAGTGAATATCTGGAAACGGTACTCAATGCGGGTCTCAAAAAACTGGGTGAAATTTAACAAAATGTTCACGCTCTCACCCTGATTGACCAGCGAGGGCAGTGACCCATCGCAGTTCAACAGGTTCCAGATAGCCACTGTAAGACAAACTAAACTACCCAAGCGAGCCTTAAAATGATGTAACCATCGGAATCACATTGTTTTTTGAACTTGATCAGCAAATTGTGAAATTTGGGGGTATCTGGGAAATCTGGGACACCAACAAAATCTGGGACACCCACCTTTTTGACAGCGGCGTAGCCCTGTACTTGGCTTGAGGTGTCACTGCCCAGGGGGTGAGCCATGACCATTGCCCGTTCACGTCAAATCAGTTTGCAGGATACGCCTTACTATCATGTGGTCAGTCGCTGTGTGCGGCGGGCGTTTCTGTGCGGGGAAGATGCCCACTCCGGCCAGAGTTACGAGCATCGGCGCCAGTGGGTAGTGGACAAGTTGGGCCAATTGTCGCGACTGTTTGCCATCGGTGTGTGTGCCTATGCGGTGATGAGCAATCACTATCACCTGGTGCTCAAGGTCGAGTCGGATAACGCTGCCAATTGGAGCGAGCGGGAGGTGGCCGAGCGTTGGGGGGCGCTATTCCAGTGGCCGCTGCTGGTACGACGCTGGTATCAGGGGGAATCCCTGATTGAGCCTGAACTCGCTGTGGTGCAACAACTGATAGGGCAGTGGCGGGAGCGGTTACATTCCATCAGCTGGTTTGTGCGGTTGCTCAACGAAAACCTGGCTCGGCAGGCCAATCGGGAAGATGGTTGCAAGGGCAATTTTTGGGAAGGGCGCTTCAAGAGCCAGGCCCTGCTCACCGAATCAGCCCTGCTGGCCTGCATGGCCTATGTTGATCTCAATCCGATACGGGCGGCGATTGCCGACCGGCCCGAGCAGAGCGATTACACCAGCCTCAAGCAGCGTCTCGATGGTGAGCAGTCCGCCGCCCCATTGCCTCCGTTGCTGTTGCCATTCGCGCACGAAGCGCGACCCGATAGCCTGCCATATACCTTTGCGGATTACCTGATGCTGGTGGACTGGACAGGTCGCGCCATCCGAGTGGACAAACGGGGCCATATCCCAGTTTGTCTTGCCCCCATCCTGGCGCGGCTGGGGTTAGACGAGGTGCGCTGGCTCAAGCAAGTGACGCTGTTTCGGCGCCAGGGTATCAGAGTGGTGGGTGACAAAGAGCATTGTCAGCAGTTTGCCTGGCACTGTGGCCAGCGACGGTGTCATCAACCATCCCTTTGAGTGATGAATATTTGTGTCATAACAACGTCCGGTATAGCGCCAGCTCATCACCGGTGTGATCGCATCTGAATTGGCGTCATCGATGCCAAGACATTCTTTTTAATCCCCCGAGTTTCACAAATGCCATCGCACATGCTGGATGACGAGTTGTGCTGGGCGCTTGATGAGGGCTTTCTCCAAAAGATGGCTGTCCTGATAAGGCGACACATAATTGGGACAGCGCCTTTCCAAAAGGTGGCTGTCGCAGATAAGAAGAGAAGGGTTAAGGAAGATGTACTATCGGCCCTTTGTTATCAGGCCGTTTTTTCACAACGCTACGACAACGTGGGTGTTGCTTGAGCAGGTGATTTTTGCATCAGTGAAACAGAGTGGGTGATATGGTTCCTCCAATGGAACAATCCGTACACAAAGATGGCTGTCCCAAATAAAAAGGGAGCTTATCTTGCTCGGTCCATGGAGAAGGGGGGAGATGACGACGTCCCTTGGAGATCTTTACGAGAGTCGGCAAATATGGGGATCCACCTTTGGCTCGCATGACCAAACCTGATGCCAAGGGGCGGGTTTGCCGATATCTCGAATGGGGGCAGTGTTGGCAATAAATAACAAGGGCGACCAGTTGGTCGCCCTTGTGTGATGGGCAGAAGCGCGGGCTCTGCCTATGAAGGTGACGGTTATTGCAAATCCGGGGGGGAATCTGGGACACCCACCTTTTTGACAGCGGCGTATCCCTGTACTTGGCTTGAGAGGTCACTGCCCAGGGGGTGAGCCATGACCATTGCCCGTTCACGTCAAATCAGTTTGCAGGATACGCCTTACTACCACGTGGTCAGTCGCTGTGTGCGGCGGGCGTTTCTGTGCGGGGAGGATGCCCATTCTGGCCAGAGTTACGAACATCGGCGTCAATGGGTGGTCGACAAGTTGGGCCAATTGTCGCGACTGTTTGCCATCGGTGTTTGTGCCTATGCGGTGATGAGCAACCACTATCACCTGGTGCTCAAGGTAGAGCCCGATACTGCTGCCAGCTGGAGCGAGCGAGCAAAAGATGGCTGTCCTGATAAGGCGCCATGAATTGGCGTCATCGATGCCAAGACATTCTCTTTAATCCCCCCGAGTTCCACAAATACCATCGCAAATGCTGGATGACGAGTTGTGCTGGGCGCTGGATGAGAGCTTTCTCTAAAAG
Organism: Aeromonas sp. Prich7-2; assembly: GCF_017939255.1. Classification (NCBI taxonomy): domain Bacteria; kingdom Pseudomonadati; phylum Pseudomonadota; class Gammaproteobacteria; order Aeromonadales; family Aeromonadaceae; genus Aeromonas; species Aeromonas sp. Prich7-2. The sequence continues at coordinate 22,922 of NZ_JAGKRI010000041.1, read as the reverse complement.
ATGGCTGTCTTGATAACTCTTTCTCCAAAAGATGGCTGTCCTGATAAGGCGGGTTGGGGAAAAGGGGCTATCGGCCCTTTGTTATCAGGCCGTTTTTTCACAACGCTGCGACACCGTGGGTGTTGCTTGAGCAGGTGATTTTTGCATCAGTGAAACAGAGTGGGTGATATGGTTCCTCCAATGGAACAATTCGTACACAAAGATGGCTGTCCCAAATGAAGAAAGGCTTTGTTATCTTGCTGGATACGTTGGCAAGGGCGAGTCACGTGGAACGTTCAAGTCAGGAGCAATCAGATGGCGATAACAACGCGATCCCGAAGAGAGAAGGTAGGCAGCGGGCTCGGGCTGGTGATGGGGCTCATCGCCTTTAACCTGATTGTGCCCCTGCTTCCGGTTGCAACAGAGATGTCTGATATGACCCGGATGATAGGTGCCATGGTCAGCGCCATGCTTTGCGCCGAGCTGGGCGCCAGGATTGGCAAGTGGCGGGATGCCAAAGAGCAGGCCAGGTCGGCAGAGTAACTCGACGTGAGAAGAGCGCCAATCGCCCGAGTGCGGCGGTGTGTGCGGGTGTAACAGGCAGGGCGACAGTTGTCGCCCTGCCTGTTTTGCTATCGCGGTTTGCCGCTCAAGCGCCGCGCCGCCAGGGGTCGCTTCGATGGGAGGAAGGTGGCCAGGGTGTCGCGGGGCGATGCCGCATTGCATCAGAAGGCGCCTGGAGCGAGATGACGCCAAGGCTGGATCTGCGAGGGAAATCCTGAGATCGTGCAGGCAGTTATCTGGTTATCCCCTTGAGAGGAGTACCCATGCGCATTGCCTTGATTGGCCTTGGCGATATCGCCCGGAAGGCCTATCTGCCGCTGCTTGCAAACGACGAGCGAGTCACCCCGCTGCTCTGTACCCGGAGTCCCTCGGTGCTCGGCAAATTGGCGCGCCAGTACCGGATTGGCGAGTGTTTTACCGATGTCGATGCGCTGCTGGCGAGCCGACCTGATGCGGTGATGATCCACGCTGCCACCGTCGTGCACGGCAAACTGGCGGAGCTGTGCCTGCGTGCCGGCATTCCCACCTTTGTGGACAAGCCGCTGTGTGACAACGCAGGAGAGGTGGAGGCGCTCGCCAATCTCGCCATCGCCAGGGACTGCCCGCTGTTTGTGGGCTTCAACCGTCGCTATCTGCCCGCCATGGCCGCCGCACGAGACCAGCCGCTGACCGAGCTCCATTGGCAAAAGCACAGGCACGCCCTGCCAGGGGCGCCTCGCCAGTTCCTGTTCGACGACTTTATCCATGTGCTCGACAGCCTCTGCTGTTATGGCGGCGAGCCGGATGGGGAGCTGCATGCGGTGCTGCGACGCAGCAGTGAGCAGCCCGAACTGCTGGCCGGGGTGAGCATCGCCTGGCAGAGCGGGCAGATGGCGGTGAGCGGCAGCATGAATCGCAGCGCCGGCATCACCGAGGAGCGCATCGATGCCTATGGCGACAACCTCACTCTGCATATCGAGAACTGCACCCGTGGCCTGCTTGCGCGAGACAACACTGTGCAGACTCTGGCTCCGGGCGACTGGCAGCCCGTGCTGGCGAGCCGAGGCTTTGTCGCCATGCTCGAGCACTGGTATGGGCAGATTGACGTCGGGCGGGCAGACGGGGCGCTGGTCGAGAGCTACCTGCAAAGCCATCGACTGGCAGAGCGCCTCGTCGCCCTGGCAAAGGGATGACCCGGAGGCAAGGGGCTGGTGACACCGGCAGGCATCACTGGCCAGAGAAGCGGCAGAGCACTGTATGAGATGGTGGCTCCTTGCGCAGTCAGCCGGGAAAGGTGCCAGCGAGCGAGCCAAGCGAAGGCGGGTTTGTTATCTTGGCGGCCATCAAGAGCTGCAGGGCAAGAGATCGCAATGAAGAAGGTGTCGAAGATGAGATGGCTGACCGCAGTGGGCGGGGTATTCCGTTCATGAGCATCATTCTGGGGATCGATCCCGGTTCGCGCATCACCGGTTACGGGGTCATTCGCATCGTCGCGGGCAAGGCGGAATATCTGGGATCGGGCTGCATCCGCACCGATCTGGGGGAGCTGCCGTCTCGCCTGAAGCAGGTCTATGACGGGGTGAGCGAGATCATCACCCAGTTCAAGCCGGACGAGTTCGCCATCGAGCGGGTCTTCATGGCGCGCAACGCGGACTCTGCCCTGAAGCTCGGCCAGGCCCGTGGCAGCGCCATCGTCGCGGCGGTCAACGCCCTGCTGCCGGTGAGCGAGTACTCGGCGACCCAGATCAAACAGGCGGTGGTGGGCACCGGTGGCGCCGCCAAGGAGCAGGTGCAGCACATGGTGACCCATCTGCTCAAGCTCTCTGCCACCCCCCAGGCGGATGCGGCGGATGCCCTCGGGGTGGCGCTCTGCCACTTCCACACCCGTCAGAGCCTCATTCGCATGGCCGGGCGGGCCAGCGGATCGGTGCGCGGCCGTTATCGCTGATCCCTGGAGGAGGGCTACCCGGTGTTGGCAGGGGAGCGCCGGGTGCCGGAGCTGCTGGCAAAATCGCTGGTAGGGTCACAATCTGTCGCGTCCCTCCATAGGACTCCCGTGGAGAAGCGCACCGGGCGGGGGGATATCTTTCTACTTTATCAATAACTTGTGACCTTCATCACATATCCGCGATGAGCCGGGTCGGTTTCGTCTTGCTCCGCCACACTCCCATAATATGGCGCCTGTTCAATAACAGTGTCCGTATGAGCCTTTCTGGCTCTCGTGTTAATCATCATGGGAGAGACAAGAGTGAAACCTTTTGCTGCTGAATTTATGGGAACCTTCTGGCTGGTGCTGGGGGGCTGCGGGAGCGCAGTGCTGGCTGCCGCCTTCCCCAATGTGGGGATCGGCCTGCTGGGCGTCGCCCTGGCGTTCGGCCTGACCGTGCTGACCATGGCCTATGCCATCGGTCATATCTCGGGTTGCCACCTGAACCCGGCCGTGACCGTCGGACTCTGGGCTGGTGGTCGCTTCCCGGCCTCCAACGTGCTGCCCTACATCGTGGCCCAGGTGCTTGGCGGGATCGTGGCTGGTGGCGTGCTCTATGTCATTGCCAGCGGACAGGCGGGTTTTGATGTGAGCGCCGGCTTTGCTTCCAACGGCTATGGCGAGCATTCCCCCGGCGGTTACAGCCTGCTGGCCGCCCTGGTGTGTGAAGTGGTGATGACCGGTTTCTTCCTCTTTGTCATCATGGGCGCCACCGACAGCCGTGCACCGGCCGGGTTTGCTCCCATCGCCATCGGCCTGTGCCTGACCCTCATCCACCTCATCAGCATTCCGGTGACCAACACCTCGGTCAACCCGGCGCGCAGCACTGGCGTGGCGCTTTTTGTCGGTGACTGGGCCGTGGGCCAGCTCTGGCTGTTCTGGGTTGCCCCCATTGTCGGTGCCATTCTGGGTGCATTGGCCTATCGTGTGATCGCCACGAAAGAGTGATGTGTTGCTAGTTAACGTGTGGTATCGACACGCCCCCGGGCGTGTTTTTTTATGCCTGAAGGAATACCGGGCAGGGCGCCATGCCGACGATAGGGTACGGCATGATCACAGCCCCTTGGCGCTCAGCATCTCTTTGTAGCGCTGATGCAGCAGCTTGACCCGTTCCACATAGGCCCGGGTTTCGGCCAATGAGGGATGCCGCCGTGCTTGTACCGTACCGGTCCTACAACCCCTTGGCGCTCAGCATCTCTTTGTAGCGCTGATGCAGCAGCTTGACTCGTTCCACATAGGCCCGGGTTTCGGCATAGGGCGGTATGCCGCCGTGTTTTTGCACCGCACCGGCGCCTGCATTGTAGGCGGCGGTGGCCAGGGCCACATTGCCGTCATACTGCTTGAGCAGACCCGCCAGGTATTTCACACCGCCAAAGATGTTCTGCTCCGCCAGCAGGGCGTTGCCGACCCCGAGCTCGCGCGCCGTGGCGGGCATCAGCTGGGTCAGTCCCATGGCGCCCTTGCGGGAGACGGCCAGAGGATTGAAAGCGGACTCGGCATGGATAAGTGCCCGGATGAGGGCTGGCTCGACCTGATAAGCCTTGGCTGCCGCCTGTATGGTGCTGGCGTAGTCATAGAGGAAGAGGCCTGTTGTGCGCCAGTTGACCTTGGACGCCGGATCGCAGGCATAGCAGTCGTTGAACAGCAGCAGTTCGTAGTGACCCTGCTCCGGCATCATGTCGGAATAGCGTATGACCCCGTTCTTTTGTACCGACTTGTAGACCTGGATCTGACGGCTTGCAGGCTTAGCGGGTTCAGGGGAGGGGAGCGGCGCCGGGGTGAGCGCCACGGTACGCGGCGTGGGAACCGGGGAGGAGACTGCCGTCTCCGGGGTCAGGATCACCACCTCGGCCGGCGGCGGTATCTGAGCCGGGGCTGCGTGGGAAAACAGCGGCATCATGCCCAGCAACATCCATGCTTTCAACGGCTTGCTCCTTAAGCCTCGTTAGGCACGTTGAGTAAAGCATTCGGGATGGCGCAGAACAAGTGCCCGTGAACAGGGGAGGCTGGAAATGTGATGGCAGAGGGACGTCCCACCTGAGTGCTCACTCAGGACAAGGGGCGCGGCTCATGGCGTCAAGGGGCGGATGATCGCAACCTCGTCTTTTCCATCGAGTTATTGGCTTTTTTGTAAGTTAAAGGCGTGTTATCTTGCTGTTGCTCCACTCTGGTCTGATCTCTTCGTGGAGCCAGCGAGCGAGCAGGAGAGGGCCGGTATGGCCAGAGCGAAATGGGCATGACAAGCAGGCGAGCGATGGAGCTCAGATTCGAAGAGTACTGTGATGCGGATCTTTCCCTCATCAGAGACTATTACGAGACGACGTTTTCCCACTATGTGCCGGATTTGGCAGAACGGATTTTTGTGGTCCGTGACGCGCACTGGCTGGTGGGGGCTGTGCGCCTGCGCGATGAACAGGATTATTACCACTTGTGCGGCTTTCGTCTGCTCCCTCACTACCAGTCCCTGGGGCTGGGATCCCGCTTGTTGCAGCATGCCTGCCGCGATCTTTCCGACAAGCCCGTGATCTGTCACGCCCTGCCGTTCGAGAAACCCTTCTACCTCAAGGCGGGATTTGACCACCTTCCCCTGCATGAACTCGACGGGCCCCTCCACTCTCTCTATCACCAGCAGCACGAACAGGGTTACCAGATCGAGCTGCTGGTGCGTCAGGCGAAGGCGCCTGTTTTCAACTGACGTCTTATTGGGGTTTGGTCAGCAGGTGGATCTTGCCTGGTGACAGCTCCAGCCCCAGCAGATTTTCCTTGAGCCAGGCCTGATTGGGATCTTTGTCATCCAGCTTGTAGACAGGCTGGGTCTCCAGCCGTTTCTCCATGCTCTGCAGCAGCATCCTCAGCATGAAACCAAACTTCTGTTCCGCCGCGGCAGGCTCCAGCTTGTAATCGATGAGCTTCATGTTGTCGAGGAAGAGCGCACTCCTGGCCTTGTCGTAGCGGGGCCTCGCCTCATAGGTCATGTTGAGGCGCGCGTCGTACTCGGTCTGATCCGGGAGCGCGATTTTCAGCTTGCCTTTGCCAAACACCCTGGCGGTATCCGGGCTCTGGCGACCAATCTGCACATCGCTCTGCTCGAGTTGCACATGGGCCTTGATGATGCCGGGCAATTCCAGCTGTTTGTCCACTTGCACCTGGGACTGCAGGTACTGATTTATCTGCTGCTCATTGATGTCATATGAGCCTTGACCTAGCATGGCCAGACTCAGCAGCATAGATTGCAGGATCATGCTAACGACCTGATAGAATGGGTGTGCCCCATAGCATACCATCCCGACCCTGTGGGGTCTGCCCGTGCCATCTGTCCAATACACCAAGGAGTCGCCTTGCTCGACGGTCTGGAATACGACATTCAGTTGCTGTTTTCCCGCTTTCTCGGCTGGTTGTTGCTGTTGTTTCACACCGTGATCGTGGCTGGGATCTCCCTGCGGGTGGTGATGAAGCGACGTCCCATCGGGGTATCCCTCGCCTGGTTGGCCCTCATCTATGCCATCCCCTTCGCCGGGGTCGGTTTCTACGTGCTGTTTGGCGAGATACGCCTCGGTCGCAAGCGGGCGGAGCGGGCCCAGGCCATGTACCGTCCTTACGCCATCTGGATCCGCCAGCTCGCGCGCCTCTTCCCCCAGCACTGCTGCGAGGTGGGAAGCAAGGCACGCCCGCTCCACGATCTGATCCAGGGGCGCTTGGCCATGCCCATGCTCTCGGGCAACCGGATGACCCTGCTGCACAAGCCGAAGAGCATCGTAGAGGAGATAGTGCGCGACATCCGGGGCTCCTCCCAATCCTGTTATCTGGAGTTCTACATCTGGCACCCCGGCGGGGATGTGGACGAGGTGTGCGAGGCGTTGATGGAGGTGGCGGCACGCGGCGTGGATTGTCGTGTCTTGCTCGACTCCATCGGCAGCAAGACCTTCTTCCGCTCCTCCTGGCCCAAAACCTTGCGCGCCGCCGGCGTTAAAGTCGTGGAAGTGTTGCCGGTCGGCGCCTGGCGCATCCCGTTTCAGCGCCAGGACTTGCGCATGCACCGCAAGCTGGTGGTGATCGATGACAAGGTTGGTTACACCGGCTCCATGAACATGGTGGATCCCCGTTTCTTCAAGCAGGATGCCGGGGTCGGCCAGTGGGTCGACATCATGATCCGGGTGCAGGGCCCCGTGGTGCCGTTGATGTGGTCCACCTTCGTCTGGGACTGGGAGATGGAGACCGGCGAACGGCTGCTCGACAGTCTGCAACATGAGCCGGAAGCCTGGCCACAGACCAACTATCGGGCCCAGCTCATTCCCTCCGGCCCCTTCGTCGGTGGTGACTGTATCCAGCAGAGCCTGCTGCTCGCCATCTACCAGGCTCGTCACCATCTGGTGCTGACCACCCCCTATTTCGTGCCGGACGATCCGCTGGCTGCGGCCCTCTCTTCGGCGGCGGCCCGCGGCGTGCTGGTGCAACTGGTGCTGCCTGCGCGCAACGACTCCCTGATGGCGAACCACGCCAGCAACTCCTTCATGGAGGATCTGCTGGCGGCAGGAGTGGAGATATATCGCTATGATGCCGGGCTGCTGCACACCAAGAGCGTGCTGGTGGACGATGATTTCGCTCTGGTGGGCACGGTCAACCTCGACCGGCGCAGTCTCTGGCTCAATTTCGAGATCACCCTGCTCATCGACAACCCGGTGTTTGTCGCCGAGATGAACCAGCTGGTGCAGGGCTACATGCTGGAGGCTACCCCCATGTCACTGACCAGGTGGCGTGCCCGCCCCTGGTACAAAAAATTGCTTGAGAACATCTTCTACCTGTTCAGCCCCCTGCTGTGACAGCCAGAGCGTGGACCCCAAGCCGTTGTCTGGCTTGTGTTGATGCCCATCCTCCCCGTAGAGTGCGCCCATGCACCCGCCATTGAACTATTGTGGAGAAACAGAACTGATGAAGAAAAAAGTGGCCTTGGCCGTCGGAGCCGTGTTGGTGGTGGGAGGGCTTGGCGCCTGCTGGTACACGGGCAATACGTTCGACCGGATCCTGGCCGAGCAGATCGCCAGGGCGCAGCAGGAGAGCGGGATCGAAGTCACCTGGAGCCCAGAGACGGAGAATCTGTTTACCCGCGACGGCGTACTCAAGGTGGTGGTGCCGCCCCAGACGCTGGCGAGTTTTGATCCCCAACTGGCGGGGAGCGAGGCCATCGAGATGCAGTTCGCGTTCAACAGCCGCATGCTGCCGCTCTATATCAAGAGCCACCTCTTGCTGGACACCGCAGAGGGCTCCCTCGCACCTGTCTTCACGGCCCTCGGCATGGAGAAATGGCAGCTGGGGGCGGAGTCGGCCAGCAGCCTCTGGACCATGAGCAACAGCTCCCGATTCTGGGCCAGCGACTTCAAGGTCAAGGAGGGGCTCAACGAGTTCCAGTTCCTGCCCCTGAACGGCGACTACCGCGGCGATCTCGACGGCAATGGTCATCTGACCGCCCACTGGCTGGGCATGACGGTGCACGATGCGCAGAGCAAGACGGATCTGGCCCTGGCCGATCTCAAGGGCAGCGCCGACATGGCGGAGATTAGCGGCCTCTGGCTCTCGCCCCGCAGCGATGCGACCCTCTCCGCCCTCTCCCTGACACAAGGGGATCTCAAGGTCTCCCTGCAGGGGATGACCACCGCCACCCAGCTGGCGGGGGATGATGTCCAGACACTCTCCACCCGTTATCAGATGAAGGTGGCGTCTCTCAATCTGGAAAACGAGGAGGACAGCCTGGCGCTGACCGAGGGCAACCTGGATCTGGCGCTCAACGGGCTGGATCTGGAGGGGTACCAGCGGCTGCAGGAGGCCAGCAGCCAGCGGGTGGACGAAGCCGCCATCCAGGAGGCGCTGGACAAGATGCTCCAGCGGGGGGCCACGCTCCTGCTGACGGACCTCAGCGCCCGCCTCAACGGCGAACCCGTCAACCTGCAGGGGGAGGCCAAACTGGCCCCCACGACCCTGGCCGCGCTGATGGAGAGCGAGGAGGGGATGCAGGCCCTGTCAGGTCTGCTCCATGCGCGCCTTGGCGACAAGCTGGGCCAGGCGGTTCCCCAGCTGGCCCCCATGCTGAGCCAGTTTACCGACCTGGGTTACCTCAAGGTGGAGTCGGCGGTACTGAGCGCAGAGCTCAAGCTGGAGAAGGGACAGGTCACCGTCAACGGTCTGCCACTGCACCAGTGAGTGCCCCCGCAATGAAAAAAGGCTCCTTCGGGAGCCTTTTTTCTGGGGTCGGACCGCCGCTTACTTGAACACGACCGTCTTGTTGCCGTAGACAAAGACCCGTTCGTTCAGTACCAGCTCCAGGGCGCGGCTCAGCACGGATTTCTCCACGTCGCGACCGGCCTTGGCCATGTCGTCGGCGGTGAAGGTGTGGTCGACGTGGATGACGTCCTGCTCGACGATGGGACCCTCATCCAGATCGTCGGTGACGAAGTGGGCGGTGGCACCGATGAGCTTGACCCCGCGATCGAAGGCCTGGCGATAGGGACGGGCACCGATGAAGGCGGGCAGGAAGGAGTGGTGGATGTTGAGGATCTTGCGCGGGTAGGCCGCGACGAAGCTCGGGGTCAGCACCCGCATGTACTTGGCCAGGATGACGTAATCCGGCTGGTAGCCATCGATGAGGGCGCGCACCTGCTCTTCATGCTCGGTGCGGCTGAGATCCTCGTGGCTCACGCAGTGGAAGGGGATGTCGAACTTGCCTGTCAGCTCGCCCAGAGTGTCGTAGTTGCCGATCACCGCCACTATGTCCATGTCCAGGGCGCCGGCGTAGTTCTTCATCAGGATGTCGCCGAGGCAGTGGGTCTCCTTGGTCACCAGGATGACGATGCGCTTCTTGCCCGCCTTGACCAGGCGGCGCAGAGCGCCCACCGGCAGGGCATCGTCGAGGTCGGCCAGCAGGGTCTCGTCGTTGAAGCGCCCTTCCAGCTCGGTGCGCATGAAGAAGCGGCCGTTTTCGTGATCCACGAACTCGTCGTTCTTGTTGATGTTGAGCTGGTGCTTGTAGCAGATGTTGGTGATCTTGGCGATGAGTCCCTTGGCGTCGGGGCAATCGGTCAGCAGTATTTTCTTTTCCATCTCTGTCATGATTCCGTTGGTGTTGTTGGCGCCCAGTCTGCGCGGGCAGCACGTTTTTTTGGCACTATGCCACAAACAAAATCAGAAAAGACAGCGTGCCGTGCATCGGCGTGACCGGCTGGCGGAGGCGGGCCGCCGAGGGCAAGCGTTTGTCGTTGATGGGTTTTGGACTGGCATCCTGCGGCGATTTTCTTTAGGCTGTCTGCGCTTATTCTCAGGGCGGGGTGAAATTCCCCACCGGCGGTATCCCGATATGACTCGGGGAGCCCGCGAGCGCCCGACCCGGTTTGACCGGGCGGGGTCAGCAGATCCGGTGAGATGCCGGAGCCGACGGTCACAGTCCGGATGAAAGAGGATAAGACAGATATTGCTGGCAAGCCCCCTGTGGGCCGGCCGCTGCATGCCTATCTCTGTCTACCTTTCCATGCCCTGATTCTGGTCCTTGTCTTTTTTAGGAGTCTTACCATGAATCAGTCTCTGCTCAGTGAATTCGGTGATCCCATTGCTCGCGTCGAGGCCGCGCTGGCCGCACTGCGTGCCGGCCAGGGTGTGCTGGTGGCCGACGATGAAGATCGTGAGAATGAGGGTGACCTCATCTTCGCCGCAGAATCCATGACCAATGAACAGATGGCCATGATGATCCGCGAGTGTTCCGGCATCGTCTGCCTCTGCCTGACCGACGAGCGGGTTCGCCAGCTCGAGCTGCCGATGATGGTGGAGGCCAACTCCAGCCACTACCAGACCGCCTTCACCGTGACCATCGAAGCGGCGCAGGGGGTGACCACCGGGGTGTCCGCCGCCGATCGCATCACCACCATACGTGCCGCCATCGCCGACGGGGCCAGACCGTCCGACCTGCATCGCCCCGGCCATGTCTTCCCGCTGCGTGCCCGTACCGGGGGCGTGCTGACCCGTCGCGGTCACACCGAAGCCACGGTCGATCTGATGCAGCTCGCCGGGCTCAAACCTTACGGCGTGCTGTGCGAGCTGACCAGGGAGGATGGCTCCATGGCCAGGTTGCCGGACCTGGTGGCCTTCGGTCGCCAGCACCAGATGCCGGTGCTGACCATCGAGGATCTGGTGCAATATCGTCAATTGCTGTCAGAGCGTTCAGCCTGAGCCTCATACGAAATTGTAATAAGCCGAAATTTTGGTTACGCTTTGCACGAACCTCATCCGGAGACACTCTTTTTTGATTAAAGTTTGCGCATAAAGTGTGCAACTAAAAAAAAATGAGGGTTTTAACGCATTTATCTGTGATGGGGCCTATCCAAAGTATGATTTTTTTGTGCCATAATCACGCCGCTTGCTAAACGTCTGGCGAGTTAAAGGGAGCTTTTAAAAATGAAAAAAATGTTGTTGGTAGGTGTTGTTGGTCTGTCCGCTCTGCTGGGCGGTTGTGCAAACACCAGCGAACTGGAAACTTCCGTTCAGAATCTGTCTAACAAAGTTGACCAACTGGCTCAAGATGTTAGCGCTGTTCGTGCTGATCAGTCCAAGATCGCTGCTGATGTTGCAGAAGCCAAGCAAGAAGCTATGCGTGCTAACCAGCGCATCGACAACATGGCTACTTCCTACAAGAAGTAATCCATGCGAAAAAATGGCGCATTTTAATGCGCCATTTTTTTTTGCCTGAAATCTGGCAATTCTCCGAGTTTGACTCCCGCCTGAACAAGGCAATGCCGACCGATCGGCATTCCCCGTCCTGAATATCTCTTCGATCAATAAAGCAGGCTGTAGAGCTTGCGGCGGTAATTCTGCGCTGCCGGATGTGCGCCCATGGTGGCCAGCACATCGAGATAGATCTTCTTGGCATCTCCAAAGGCCAGATCCCGCTTGAGAATGGTGAACAGCAAGGCCAGAGCCTCTTCCTGTCGACCGACCTGGCTGTAGAGTACCGCCAGCTCCTGGGCGAGGGCGTCATCTGCCGGCTGTTCGGCGTGACGCAGCTCCAGGGCGCGCAGTTCAGGGCTGTCACTGGCCTGCAGCGCCAGCGAGAGGCGAGAGCTCAGGGTCTGATAGTGATCGTCCTGTGCCACCATGGGGATGGCGGCGAGCAGGGCTTGCGCCTCGTCCAGCAGGTTCAGATCCAGGGCCGCCTGTGCCAGCCAGAGGCTGATGTCGTGACGCTCGGCGGCGAGGCGATGGGCCTTGCTCAGGTGGGCGTGCGCCACATCGGCCTGCTCTGCGGCCAGTGCCTGCTTGGCCTGCTCCAGCAGCAGCTCTTCTTCCTTGGGGGCGAAAGCAGCGAAATACTGGCGCAGGGTCGCTTCATCCTGCGGGCCTTCCAGGATGGCCTGCTCGTCCGGACGACCCTGATGGAACAGCACCAGGGCGGGTAACGCGCGCAGGGCCAGCTGGCTCGCCAGCGGCTGCAGCTGGGGATCGTTCATATCGACTTTGGCCAAGGTGACGCCAGGATTGGCCTGACCAACCAGGGCTTCCACCAGGGGGGTCATGGCCTGACACTCCGGCATCTGCGGGGCGTGGAAGTAGATGACGACCGGCTTTTTCAGGGATGCATCGATCAGTTCGGCGTGAAAATTCTGGGGAGTGATGTCGACGATCATGAGGCTGACTCTCGGAAAATGGTGTGGATCAACATGGGGTCCAGCGGAGTGGATTTCAAGCTCCCGTCCAGCAGATAGGCATCGACCTGGCGGGTCGGGGCGGCGAGGCTGAGCCATCCTCTGCCAATGGGCCAATCGCTCACTTCATAGATGCGGGTATCGAGCAGGTTCTCCAGCCGCCACCCTTGCTCCGGCAAGAAGCAGACCTTCTCCAGCCCGGCGGCGATGCCGGCGCCGTGGGCCTTGAGCACCGCCTCCTTGCGCGACCACAGCCGATAGAAGGCCGAGTCCTGCTCCTGCACTGGCAGGGTGCGCAGCCACAGGTATTCCCCGGGGGCATAGAAACGCTCTGCCAGGGGCAGTATGGGGCGGCGGCGCAGGCCCATTTCGATATCCACGCCGAGGGGACCCTCCCGACAGAGGGCGAGCACCAACCAGTCACCGCTGTGGCTGAGGTTGAACTGCCAGTGGTGGTTGCACAGCATCGGCTTGCCATGCTCGCCGATGTGAAAGGCCAGAGAGCCGGCAGGGCAGTGGAGGCGTTCGGCCAGCAGGCGGCGAAGCAACACGCGTCCCAGCAGATACTCGCGCTGGCGGCCGGGTTGGCGGATCTCGTGCCAGTGGCGGTATTCCTCCGGGGAGAGCCCGGATGACAGCCCGATCAGCTGTTCAGTATCGACGAGCGCGGTATTTAACAAATAGAGATCCGCAGAAAGCATAATATTTCACTTAAAAATGGGGTCGAAGTAGCGATAACAATCCGTTTGGAGAGGCCGAAACCGATGCTTTCAAGATTGTATATTGTTTGGCCATGATCACATAAATTGCGCTAAACAGAGCATTTCCTTGCAAAAATGTGAGTTCGATTGGGATTTTCGCTTGCCTCGATAGAATTCTTGGATATAGTCGGGTGCTGTTGCCTTATAAATTGCCCTGTCGGGCTGCATTTTAACAAGTTTCACTCTTTTTTGCGGGGATAAAGGATTGCGCCACCTGATGCTACTGCTGGTCGCGCTCGGAATGGTAGGTTGTGCTTCGGCACCCCAACCCGAGGTCGCGAGCAAGATCGAGGTTTCCATGATGGAACCCGTGATTGAACCCGAAGTTTCGCCTACCCCGGATGTCAACGAAATCCTGACCGTATACAAAGAGTGGCGTGGTACCCCCTATCGTTATGGCGGTACCACAGAACGAGGTATCGATTGCTCGGCGTTTACCCGTGAAGTGTTCCGCAATGCCATCGGCATCGAATTGCCCCGCGATACCCGCTCCCAGGTCCACGAAGGCTCTCGCGTCTCCAAGCAGGATCTGGTCGAGGGGGACCTGGTCTTCTTCAAGATCAACCCGCGTCTGAACCATGTCGGCATCTATGTCGGCAACGGTGAATTCATCCATGTCTCCTTCCGTGCCGGCGTCACGCGCTCCAAGCTCGACAATGTGTATTGGCGCAACAAGTTCTGGCAGGCACGCCGGATCGATATCTGAGTCAGGCTGGACAAACGGCTCGCAGTACGGACTGTTTTTCCAACCTCACTTGAACCGGACCCTCAGGGTCCGGTTTTTTTATGGCCCTCTTTTAGACTTTCCCTGGCCGACTCTCTATAGTGTGGCCCCCTTGATCCTCGGCAGGTCCAGCATGACACCCCAGCAGAAAACCGGATTGCACCCGCGCAATCGCCATCAGGCCCCCTACGACTTTGACGCGCTCTGCCTGCGTACCCCGGCGCTGTCGCCTTTCGTGTTCGTCAACGAGCACGGCACCCGGACCCTGGATTTCGCCGATCCGGCCGCCGTCAAGGCGCTCAACCGGGCGCTGCTGGCGCTGCACTATGGCATCGAACACTGGGATCTGCCGCCTGGCTACCTCTGCCCGCCCATCCCGGGGCGGGTCGATTATCTGCACCGCGTCGCGGATCTGCTGGCGGAGAGCGCGGGATGCGTACCGACGGGCAAGCAGGTTCGAGTGCTGGATGTCGGTGTCGGGGCCAACTGCATCTATCCCTTGCTGGGCGCCCGGGAGTATGGCTGGCGCTTCGTGGGCTCAGACATCGATCCTGTGTCGGTGAAGGCGGCAACCCTGCTGGCCACCAGCAATGGATTGGGCAACCAGATCACATGCCGTCATCAGGGTAACCCCAAGCATGTCTTTCGCGGGATCCTGGGGCCGAAGGAGCACTTTGCCCTGACTCTGTGCAACCCGCCGTTTCATGCTTCTCTGGCGGAAGCGAGCAAGGGGACGGAGCGCAAGCTGCGCAACCTGGGCAAGGGCCAGGCAGTGGCCGGGGCGCCCGTGCTCAATTTCGGCGGTCAGAAGGCTGAGCTCTGGTGCGAGGGGGGCGAGGCGGCGTTTCTGGCGGCCATGATAGAGCAGAGCAAGGAGTTTGCCAGCCAATGCCTCTGGTTCAGCTCGCTGGTGTCGAAAAAGGAAAATCTGCCTGCCGCACGAAAGGCGCTGGCTCGGGTGGGGGCGCGGGAGGTTCGCGTGCTCGACATGGCGCAAGGCAACAAGGTGAGCCGGATCCTCGCCTGGAGTTTCCTGGACGATGAGCAGCGCAAGAGCTGGTGGACCGCCCAGGGGAGATGATCGAGGACGGGGCTCAGTGGCGACACGGGCCCCGTCTCTTTTTCAGCTCAGATGTTGATTCGTTTGCAGCCTTACATTCAATCGTTTTCCTGCCCGTGTTTGCTCGCATGTTAGTGACCACTTTCGCGCCTGGTACAGGTGTACGCCGAGATTTTTTTGTACTTGCTGATGAAACTTTCATAAAATAGGACTGGTTAGACCTCTTTACAGGCTTTGAATCGAATAGGGATCGGTAAATGAAAGTTGTCGATTTTCTGAAGCACAAGCGCGAAATTCTGGCGCAACACCCCTTTGAGCTCAAGGATTGGCTCTCTCCGGCGATCCGCGACTACTGGCGTGAGTTTCAGCAAAAGGCACACCTTCACCCCTTGCTGGGAAGAGTGCTGGATCTGCAGGGGGAGTCCCAGGATGCCCGCCAGCAAGAGGCTGCCAGAGTCACCCAGGTCGCGAATGGCCAGCCTGCCTTGGCGCAGGATCCCGTGGTGGAGCTCGAAGGCGAAGCGGCGGCACTCTATGCCGAGTTGCAGACCCGCATCGGTGAAGAGACCCATGTAGGTGAGTGGTTGCAGGTCACCCAGGCGTTGATCAACCAGTTCGCGACCGTGACCGGCGATCATCAGTGGATCCACACCGATCCCGAGCGTGCGGCAGCCGAGTCTCCCTTCAAGACCACCATTGCCCACGGCTTCCTGACTCTGGCCCTGCTGCCCCAGTTGACCGGTTCGGTGGACGAGAGCACGCCGGAGTTCCCGACCGCTCGCATGGTGGTGAATTTCGGTCTGGAACAGGTCCGCTTCCCTTATCCTATCAAGGTGGACAGCAACATCCGCGCCCGTACCAAGCTGTCGCGTGTCACGCCCATCAAGGGAGGCATCGAGCTCCTCAAGGAGATCAAGATAGAGATCGAGGGGATCCGTCGCCCTGGCTGCGTCATCGAGTCGGTCACCCGGATCTATTTCTGACGCGCTCGTCTTGCGTCCATGAACACAGGCCCACTTCGGTGGGCCTGTGCCGTTTCTGGCGGGTTAAAAACTCGCCCCCAGGGTGATGAGGTGACGCCACTCCTTCTCGCTCACATCCATGTTCAGGCCATGGTAGTCGAGCCAGGCATCGTCCCAATCCAGCTCGCTTGACCAGGAGAGACGCAAATGATCGCTGAAGTAATACCTGAGGCCCAGGCTGCCGCTGACGGACTGCTTTCTGGTCAGATAGGGGGATGGTTGGTCGACGAACCTTTCATAACTGCCCTTGCCAAACAGCTCGAACTTCTCTTCCCAGAGTGCCAAGGGTTGCCGGTAGTCCCAACCCAGGCTGACGAAGGGGTAATTGATGATCCTGTCGTCAAACAGGTCTGAGTTGCTCCACACCTCCGGCCTGAAATAGGCCCGCTCCAGGCCGAGCTGGCTGATGATCTCCAGCCGGCGTTGCCTGTCATTCCAGAAGCGGTATCCGGGACCGGAGGCATAGTCAATCTCCAGATAGCCTGCCTCGATCATGTTGTAATCGATGTCGACGGAAGATCGTAGGAACCAGTGATCGTCGAAGAAGAAGTCGAGCTTGGGTTTGAGCTTGTACTCGTGGCTGTCGGTGATGTTGTTCGCCGTTTCGTAGATGTACTCGCCATCCAGGCTGTAACGCCAGTCCAGATTGGCAAACTCGGTGGAGACCTTGAGATTGACGTTGTTGGTCTTCTTGGTGTTCTCCTTGAGCTTGATGTTGAGATCCCCGTTCCCTGTCAGCAGCCAGGCATTGGCCTCGTCAGGAGAGTCCAGCAGGGGGATCCCCGTCTTGGTAAGCGGCTTGGGTTTCTCCTGCTTGTCCAGACGCCATCGTTTGATGGCGTGGCGCGGGACCGTCATGGCCTGACTGTAGGCGGGCTTGATGCGGATCTGCTCGTCCGTGATCTCCTCTATGGTCCCGCTCACTCGATCGCCGTTGCGCATCCAGAGGATGTCCGCCATCGCCGCGGAGCCAGGCAGCAGAAGCAACAGGCAAACCACATGACCCGTTCTGTTCATGTTGGTCAGGCCTTCAGCCGCTCACGGGCTTGGGCAGCCCGCTCTTGCGCTCGAGCAGGGCGGTCACCCGGGCACTGTCGATGTCGGGGGCAGCGATGAACTGCTCGGCTTCGGGGGAGAGCACCAGCGGCGCCCCCTGTGCCATCTCCGCTTCGGTGCGGGAGAGGGGGGAGTGTACCTCCAGCCAGCGACGACCGTCGGGTTCCACCGCCATCTTGACCGGCTGGTTGATGACCCGGACCGGGGTGCCGACGGGAACAAGACCAAACAGGGTTTCGATGTCATCCGGGCGCAGCCGGATACAACCCGCGCTGACTCGCAGACCGACCCCGAAATCCTTGTTGGTGCCGTGGATGAGGTAGTCCTTGTTGCCATAGCCAAGACGCATGGCGAACTTGCCGAGGGGATTGTCGGGGCCGGGGGGGACCACGGCGGGCAGATCGATCCCCTTCTGCTCCAGCCAGGACTTGCGGACCATGGGGCCGGGCACCCAGGTCGGGTTGGGATTTTTCGCAATGACGGTGGTGGTCATCTCCGGCGTCTCGCGGCCGATGTCACCGATCCCGATGGGCAGCACCATCACCTCCTGCTTGCCCTTGGGGAAGTAGTAGAGGCGAAGTTCAGGCAGGTTGATGACGATGCCTTCTCGCGGCACGTCGGGCAGTAGCATCTGGGTCGGCAGAGTGAGCCGGGTGCCCGGGGTGGGCAGATAGGGGTCTACGCCGGGATTGGCTTCGAGCAGTGCCAGAAAGCCTGTCCGGGTATGCTTGCCGACCAGTTCCAGATGATCGCCAGGTTGTACGATGTAATCTTCCAGGGCGCCGATGAGACGACTGTCCGCTGGCGGCAGGGGATAGGTGTTGGACCAGACAGGTGCGGCCCAGAGGCTGGCGGCGGCCAGCAACAGTGAGACGATACGAGTGTTGAGCATGGTTGTTCCTATCGGCTGGGGCGAGGGACGGGTTCCCTTCCAAAAAATGAGCAGAGATTGTCAACGAATCCCGCGGGGATTACCAGTCCGGCACCATGACTGCCGGGAGGGCGGTGGCGAGCGCGTCACAGGGTGTCACTGGCCCATCAGGCTCGCCGTATTCACCCGCCGGGAACCGGGTACAGGGTGGAGACAGTGAGCGAGGAGGCGCTGCCGGTGAAAGTCACTGGCGTTGGGAGGGGCGGGATCGCCGGATGGCGGTTTTATCGCCAGTCGTCTGATCTGCAACGAGATTTACATTGATTTCCCGGCTAGGGTTGGGTCAATATGAGTGCCCGTGGAGAGATGCCGGAGTGGCCGAACGGGATTGACTCGAAATCAATTGTGGCAGCAATGCCACCCAGGGTTCGAATCCCTGTCTCTCCGCCATTTATTCCCCTCAAGCCCGCGCCCGTCGCGGGTTTGTCATTTCTACTGTCCATCCCCCGGCTCAGCCATCTCCCAATGTCTTTTCCGATTTGAGGCCTGTGGTCACGGTGTCGCGTAGTCTCACCCCATTCTCTCGAATGTCCATTCACCTGATTAGCCACTTGCCGGCCCAGACAGGTCTCCCGGGGTCATCACCAACATGGTGATGGGGCATGGGCCCGCACCTGCAGGGTCATCTGGCCTCAGCCATCGCGATCCCCCTGATAGGCGCAGAAAGCCTGCGAGTAGATGTGTCCAGAGTTGGCTATTGGTGCTTGGTTTTCTATCCCGCAGCCATCATCAGAGCAACGTGGCTGCGGGTTGGAGACTCATGCCTTGCGGCTGGCGAGCTGGCGAAGGCGCTGGGTGCTCTGGTGCAGACTCTGGTGCTGCACCTCGTTCAGGGCGCAGTGCTTGAGCACGTACTCGGCGCTGGCCACCACCGTCTTCCAGCGCGGTGCCTTGGGCAGGGTGTCGAGGTTCAGGTACTTGTCGAGGGTGCGGGTCTGGGGACTGGAGCGGTCCATGTAGACCCGCCACAGCTTGCTCTTCTCCGCCAGCACTATCTTGCCCTTGCCGGTGCTCTGCTGCCAGGTCTCCAGGGTGAGACGCATGGTGTCCACCAGGGCGCGGCGCAGAGGTTCGTCATCCTGCTGGCGAATGAGATCGTCGGCCAGCGACCTGAACTCCCCTCCCAGCCGGCTCAGTTCCCCCAGCAACTGGCCATCCTCGATGATGGCCTGGCGAGAGAGGCTCTTGAGGGCGTTCTCCAGTGCAGCCATGCGATTGTCGTCCTGGCGCGGTTCTGTGCCAAGGGTCAGCGCATAGGCGTGCTGCCCCCCCAGGTTGATGGGCAGGGCGCGGGCGTTGAGGGTGTCTCGCTGGCCCGCCACCAGGAAGTCCAGCTCCCGCTCCGGCTGCGCGGTCATGTCGGGCCACTGGCTTGCCAGCGGGGCGGCCAGCCACTCGTCCAGCATCTGCCCCTCCATGGCTTCCGGCTCCTGACCCAGCAGGCGCGCCAGGGCCCGGGAAGCAAACAGCACCCCTCCTTGCTCATCGAGGAAGACCATGGGGTCGGCCCCCTCGCCAAGCAGGGCGAGGAGCCGCTCCTGATCCTGGTGCAGTTGTTCCTGGAGCAGCAGACGGTGCTCTATCTCCTGTTTGAGCAGGCGGTTCTCCACCAGGGAGGCGCGCCCGGCGCTGGCCTCCAGCAGGGCTCTCACCCGGGCGAACAGCTCCTCCTTGCAGAAGGGTTTCACCAGATAGTCGTTGGCCCCTGCGTTGAAACCCTCTTCAATCTCCTTGGGCTGGTTGAGGGCGGTGAGCAGCAGCACCGGCAGCTTCTCCTTGGGGTGCTGCTGGCGCAGACGGCGGCAGACGTCGAAGCCCGAGAGGGTGGGCATCATCACATCAAGCAGGATGAGATCCACCGGCTCCTGAGCCAGCTTGGTCAGGGCGTCGTGGCCGTCGCTGCTGGGCAGGATGCGATAACCGCAGGGCTGCAGCAGGTGGCGCAGTATGTGTAAATTGATGGGCTCGTCATCCACCACCAGGATGACGGGGGCATCTTGCGGCGGGGGCGGCAGATCCTCGCTCTCCCAGTCCGGCAGGATGACGGGTTGCTGGCGCACCAGCTGGTGCTCTATCTGGCGGCTGTCGAGGGTCAGACTGCCCGCCTTGCCGCTGGCCAGCGGTAGGGTGAAGGCGAAGGTGGAGCCGACGCTCGGCTCGCTTTCCACGAACAGCTCCCCCCCCATCAGGTGCACCAGCTGGCGGGTGATGGAGAGACCGAGGCCCGCTCCCTGCTTGCTCACTTCCGGGCTCATCTGCACCAGGGGCTCGAAGATGTGCTCCAGATGGTCCCTGGCGATGCCGATGCCGGTGTCGGTCACCTTGATGCGCAGGAAGTTGCCCTCCACCAGGGCGCTCAGCACCACCTTGCCCTGGGGGGTGTACTTGATGGCGTTGCCCACCAGGTTGTAGAGCACCTGCTCGAGGCGCTGCTCGTCCGCCAGCACAGGGGGCAGCTCGGCGGGGCTCTTGTCCACCAGGGTGAGGGGCTTGGCCTGCACCAGGTGCTGGCAGAGATCCAGCACCAGCCGGATGACCCCCTTGGAGGAGACCGGCTGGGGGTGGATCTCCAGCTGGCCGTAGCGCATCTGGTGGTAGTCGAGCAAGTCGTCCACGAGGCGGGCCAGACCGTCGGCGCTCTTGATGATGAGGCCGAGTTGTTTCTGCTGCCCTTCGGTCAGGTCCTGCTGGCTGGCGAGCATGGACTCGGCCATCCCCTTGATGCCGTGGATGGGGGTGCGCAGCTCGTGGGAGGTGTTGGCCAGGAGCTCGTCTTTGAGCTTGTCCGCCTGTTGCAGGCTGAGGTTCTGCTTGTGGGTCAGCTTGACCTGCTGTTGCAGCTCCTGGGTCTGGCGTTCGATGAGCTCGATCTTGTCCTTCACCGAACGCTGCATGTGGCGAAACGCCTGGGCCAGCCGGTCGATGTCATCGTCGGTGCGGGGGATGGTGATGGGGTGATCCAGAGCGCCGTCCGCCACCTGTTCGGCGGCGGCGGTGAGGGATCGCAGGGGCGCCGTGATGGAGTGGGAGAGCCAGCGGGAGAAGAGGATCAGCAGCAGCAGTGAGCCTGCCCCCAGCAGGATCACCAGCGTCTCGAGCTGGCGGATGGGGGCATAGGCCTCGCTGGTGGAGATCTCGGCGATGAAGGCCCACTCGGTATCGAACACCTTCACCTGGGTATAGGCGGCCAGCACCTCGTCATCGTGGTAGGAGAGGAAGGGGCCGACCCCCTGCTCCCCGGAGAGGGCCTTGATGATGAGGGGGGTCTGCAGCGGCCGGAAGTCGGGGCTGAAGCTGTTCTCCACGCTGAATTCAGGGGCGAGCCAGGCGTTGGCGCGCATCCGCTTGTCCGGGCCGATGAGAATGGTCTCGCCGGTTGCGCCGAGCCCCTCCCGCTCCGCCATGATCTGGTTGAGCTTGTCCGGCAGCAGCTCGAAGATGACCACGCCGCGCACATAGTCGTACTGCATCACGGGAGCGGCGAGGTAGGCGACCACCTGGCCGGTCAGCTCGTTGCGGCCAAAATCGGTGAACTCGAAGATCTGCTGGGGCTTCTGGCCGCCATCGAGGCGGCGCTTGATCTTGGCGAAGGTGTTGCCAAGACCGCTGGACTGGTAGGGGCCAGAGAGCAGGTTGGTGGCGAAGTTGGCCTGCTTGGTGACCGAGTAGACCACGTCACCGTTGAGGTCGACCAGGAAGATGTCGCTGTAGTTGGACTTGCGCACCATGTCGGCGTAGCCGCGATGGAAGCGCTGGTGGACGCGGCCATACATCTCGTCCGCCAGGATGAGGGCGCTGATGGAGGGCTCTATCTCCACCTGACTGTCAGGTTGTTGCAGCTTGTCCCAGGAGCCCGGCACATAGCGGGCCTGGGCGCGGGCGCGGGCCTCCTGCGGCGTGGTGCCGAGCTTCTCGAAGGCACCGGTGAAACCGTAGAAGCGACCGATACTGTTGCCGGCAAAGTCCTGCTGGGAGAAGTTGATGATCTGCTCCTTGAGGTTGCCGAAGTAGTCTTGCAGCTGGTTTTTCTTGATGTTGCGTACCGAGACCAGATGGTTGGAGGTCTGGGTGGTGAGATCCTTGCCGTGGCTATAGAGGAAAAACAGGGTGACGACCAGGAAGGGCACCAGGCCCAACATGAAAAAAGCCAGCATCAGCTGCGGTCTGAGCCCCCGAGGCCTGAAGTTCCATTTCATCGCATGATTTTCAATTGATAATCCAGTTACTAAACGCGATGAGTTTCTGACTAAAGGCTAACTATTTCAATGGCTTTATCTTAAATTCGCTCGTCGGGTCACAGGGAGCGGGGGGATTTTCGACCAAGGCGTCTAAAGGGTGAGCAAACAGCACGGGAAAGGGCTCAAAGTGAGAAAAAAGGGTTGTGCCCGGGCTCGGGGTACGTATAATGCGCCTCGTTGTCAGGCAACTGGCACGCAAGCAATAATGCGGGAATAGCTCAGTTGGTAGAGCACGACCTTGCCAAGGTCGGGGTCGCGAGTTCGAGTCTCGTTTCCCGCTCCAATACTCCATGGCACCAACCATGGACATCACTCTCAAGGCAATGCCTTGTCAGCATGGCGCGTTAGCAAAGCGGTTATGCAGCGGATTGCAAATCCGTTTAGTCCGGTTCGACTCCGGAACGTGCCTCCATCTTCTCCCTGTTATCCACATCACTGACGTTGTCCATCCGCCCTGGCGGCCCAGGATGATGCTTCATTGGATGTCAGTCAGCCGTGAACAACCTTCCCGTTGCCACGTTTTGTGCAGATGTAGATCCATCTCGGCCAATGCCTCGCCCCTGGATCCGGACCTCTCTTCGCCCCCCTGTTCTGCCAGCGCGGCCATCTCCTTTATCAGCAAACCGCATTGCCACAGGCTGGCGGTGGGGACCCCGTGATAGGGGATGTCGATGGCATCGTCACGATTGAGCCGCCACTCCTGCCACTGGCTCCAGGCGAGCACGCCCAATGCCCCCAGCAGCGCCGCATCTGCAAGTTTCATCCTGTGTTCCCCCGATCTGGTCCAGTCCTCGTTAATACCAATCGGATTAAACATTAGGTCAGTTTTATCCAATCTCGGCTACAAAGTGACATCACCCGCTCCACATCGGCAATAAAGTGCTTCCAGGCCGATGTGCAGGCATCAAGGATGTCGTCGTAATCCTTGAAGCTGCGATTAG
>NZ_JAGKRI010000283.1:0-293 GCF_017939255.1 Aeromonas sp. Prich7-2 | reverse complement strand
ACATCTAACTTATCCAACCGCCTGCGTGCGCTTTACGCCCAGTAATTCCGATTAACGCTTGCACCCTCCGTATTACCGCGGCTGCTGGCACGGAGTTAGCCGGTGCTTCTTCTGCGAGTAACGTCACAGCCAGCAGATATTAGCTATTGACCTTTCCTCCTCGCTGAAAGTGCTTTACAACCCGAAGGCCTTCTTCACACACGCGGCATGGCTGCATCAGGGTTTCCCCCATTGTGCAATATTCCCCACTGCTGCCTCCCGTAGGAGTCTGGACCGTGTCTCAGTTCCAGTGT
>NZ_JAGKRI010000040.1:0-13295 GCF_017939255.1 Aeromonas sp. Prich7-2 | reverse complement strand
ACAAGAAAATCTCTTTTCTGGTCTGACGGTGCTTACTGCTGAATTCACTGTCGGCGAAGGTAAGTTGATGACTCATGATGAACCCTGCTCCATGGCTCCAGATGACAAACATGATCTCATATCAGGGACTTGTTCGCACCTTCCCTTGATGTCGGCGATGATGCCGCCGTGAACCTTGCCCTCTTCATCCTTGATAAAGCTGGCGATCCGCTCGCGCAGATGGGTGCCGGCGTGATCCTTGTTGTAGCCCGAGAGGCCAATGCGCAGCGCTTCGATCTCATCGTCCTGAGGCGGTTGGGGTGGGGTGAGTTGCATAGTGCTTCCTGCTTGATGGTGATTGTCTCTATGGGGTTGCCGCTTCCAGCGCGGCTATCTCGCCGCCGCTGATAAGCGGCAGGTTGCGGCTGATCTGCTCCACCGGCCAGTTCCACCAGGCGAGGGCGCCCAAACGGGCGATGGTGTCGTCGTCAAAGCGATAGCGGATCACCTTGGCGGGGTTGCCGCCGACCACGGCGTAGGCGGGCACATCGCCGGTGACCACGGAGCGGGCGGCGATGATGGCGCCGTTGCCGACTTTGACCCCCGGCATGATCAGGGCGTCATAGCCTATCCAGACATCGTTGCCGATGACGGTATCCCCCTTGTAGGGGAGGCTGCCAGGGGCGGGGGCGGCGCTCTCCCAGCCGTTGCCGAAGATAAAGAAGGGGTAGGTGGAGAAGCCGGAGGTCTGGTGGTTGGCACCGTTCATGATGAACTTGACCCCGCGGGCGATGGCGCAGAACTTGCCGATGATGAGCTTGTCGCCGATGAAGGGAAAGTGGTAGAGGACGTTGCGCTCGAAGCCCGCCGCATCCTCCGGGTCGTCGTAATAGGTGTAGTCACCCACCTCGATATTGGGTCCCTTGATGGTGTTCTTGATAAAGCACACCTGGGGGAAGCCGTTCATGGGGTGGGGGTTGGCGGGATCGGGTCCGTGCATGGGGGCTCCTCTGGGGTCCGGGCTCTGGCTACCCTAACGGAATCGGGTGGAGCCTTGCCACCCTTTTGTGCCCTCCGCTTCGCCAGTCTCTGTCGCCCCCTGCCCATGTGCGCATCGACCCGGGGCGGGTTTGTCTCTAGCATGGAGGGGCGGCGGAGTCTGGCTCCGTCAAAATGGATGATGGACGAAGTGCGCCTTGCACACTTCTGGCGGAGAGAAAAGATGAAGCTGCGTTCCTTGTTGATGGTGGGTGCCCTGCTGCTGGGCGGATGTGCGGTCAATCCCTATGGGGGGACGCCTGCGCCGGTCGGCGAGCCGGACAAGCCGGTGACCAAACCAGAGAAACCCGTGGCCGAGCCTGACAAGGCCGAGCCGGTGCCTGCTCCCAAACCCGTGGCACCGACGGGGCTGGCGGTCGCCCTGGCCGATGACTTCCTGAAGGCCGCCGATGTGCAGGCGCTGGCGGGCAGCAGCCCGGTACTGCTGCTGATGGCGCCCCAGAACGGTACAGGTGAGCCCTTCAGCACCCAGCCCCTGGCGGTGGCCATGATCCAGCGCATTCAGGCCAATAGCGGCTTTCGTTTCGCAGACCCGGGCCAGGTGGCGGCCATCACGGGTCAGCTCGAATACCAGCAGGGGGGCATGAACCCCGCCTCCCTGGTGCGCCTGGGTCGCCAGACCGGGGCGGGTTACATGCTCTACGGGGATCTCCTCTCTGAAGGGGGCCGCTACCGGCTCGCCATGAGCCTGATGGATCTCAAGAGCGGCGAACTGCTCTGGAACGCCAGCCGATCCGCTGCCCGCTGATGCCGGTTTGCCGGATCCCTCTTGACCGGGATCCGGCCTTGCCCCCCTTGTCCGGGGGCGGGAATACCCCTGTGGCGCCCCTGACGTCACAGGGGTTGGCATGTCGCACTGCCTGAGGGCAAAAAAAACCTTCCTGACTGTCTGACAATTCTGGTTCTGACAGCATCCCCGATTGCTACCATTCACTTTGCCGGAGGCTTGTCCGGTGAACACGTCACCGACCGCATTCTTCCCGCCCGGCAGGCAGCTTTCTGCCCCTGTGCGATACTCCATGAGTCTTGTATAACAGGAGTACAGGGACCCACTCCCACGGATAGCAAGGAGCTCGGATGGCGCTCTCAGTGGCACAACTCTACGAAGTGATGGCCCAGTTGCCGGATCCCGTTTTCATCCTCAGCGAAGATGGCTACTACATCGAGTACATCGGCGGGATGGAGCAGCAGTCCTACCAGAACGGCAACCCGCTGATCGGCAGACAACTGCTGGACGTGCTGCCCGAGGACAAGGCGCAGTGGGTGATGGCGCAGGTGGCTCAGGCCCTCGCCAGCGGCCAGGTGCAGGTGGTGGAGTATGACCTCTCCCCCGCCGAGGTGGACGGCATCGACGCCGACGCCGGGCCCCAGGGAATGCAGCGTTTCGAGGGCAAGATAGCGCCCTTGCCCTCTTTATATGAGGGGAAGCGGGCGGTGGCCTGGATGACCCGCAGCATCACCCGCCAGTACGAGCTGCAACAGCGGCTCAAGCGGCTCGGGGAGACGGATCAGCTCACCGGCCTCTACAACCGCCACTTCTTCTTCGACCAGTATCACCACAGGGTGCAGGGGCAGCATCTCACCGGCCTCATCATGCTGGATCTCGATCACTTCAAGCAGATCAACGATCGCTTCGGCCACCAGACCGGTGACAAGGTCCTGTGCCGGGTCTGCGAGTGCGTCTCTGCCCAGTTGCGGGGGGAGGATCTCTTCGTGCGCAGCGGTGGCGAGGAGTTTCTGATCCTGCTGCCGCAGATAGACGAGGGGATATTGCTGAAGGTGGCGGAGCGGATCCGCGCCGCAGTGGCGGCCATGGCGCCGGATCCCGCCCCGGTGACCGTGAGCCTGGGCACCACCCTGATCCGGCCGGGAGAGGATCTTGGCACCGTGCTGGCCCGGGCGGACGAGTGGCTCTATCGGGCCAAGCGGGGCGGGCGCAACCGGGTGGCCCACGATGGGGCGCCCTGAGGGGCGCAGTGAACAGGAAAGAGGGCGACCCGGGGTCGCCCTCTTTCATTTGGCCGGGCCAGATCAGCCGAACAGGGTCGAGATATTCTGCCCCGCCATCAGCAGGCCGATGGCCAGGGCGCTGAACCAGACCAGGGTGGCGGCGACCAGGGCATAGCCGAGGGCGACGAAGAGCCCGTCCCGCTGCAACATGCCGATGGCCAGCAGCAGGATGGCCCAGGCGGGCATGGCGTTGGTGAAGGGAATGGCGCCCAGCGGCAGCATCAACAGCAGAGCGGCCAGCATGATGAGCAGGCCGTTGCAGCGGTTGATGGTCACGCTGCCGGTCAGGATGAGCAGGCGCGGGCGGATGAAGCGGTCGATGCGGGCCAGCAGATCCGCCCCCTTGTGCAGGGTCGGCTTGAGGTGCTCGGCGGCAAAGCGGCGCTCCATCAGGAAGGCGGGCAGCCAGGGCACCCGGTTGAGGGTAATGCCGATGCCGATGAAGAGGATCAGCAGGCCAAAGGGGGTGCTGACGCCGGGAATGGAAACCGGCAGCAGGAAGGGAACCGTGAGCAGCACGCAAAACAGCAGCATGCCCTGTTCGCCCACCAGGGCCAGCATCTGGCGCAGGCTGATGTGGCTCTCCTCGATGGCGTGGGCGGTGGCCCTCAGGGTATCGGAGAGCGTGCTTTGGGGGTCGTTGAGTTGCGCGGCAACCATTCCTGAGATCCTCGTTTGTTGATGCCACCGCTGTGGCGCCGCCAGCTTACGGGGCCGAGGTTAATCCCGGATGAATAACCCCGGGGAGCACAGATTTTTCCATCGGAAGCGGGGCAACGGGGCTGGTACAGCCCCCGTCCAGTGTGGGAGACGGGCGCTCTGATATGCTTTGCGCAGGTCTTTTCACCAAAGGATGAGCACATGAGAGGAGCGATGGGGATGGTGCCGGGGCTGCTGCTGCCCCTGGCGGGCTGGGCAGCCGAGCCCCCGGCGACGGGCTGGCAGCTGACTCCCTTTGCGGGATACAGCTCGGCCATCGACTTTCGGGCCATGGACGAGCCGGCCCCCACGCCGCACGGGAGCGACATCGACACCCTGCAAGGGGAGCGCTCCGGCAGTTGGGGGCTCTTCATCAGCAGGGAGGTGGATGACCCCGGCATGGTGGAGCTGCTCTACAGCCACCAGTCGACCCGGGTGTCCCCCGAACTGCCCGACAGGCTGACGGTGGACACCCTGCAGTTTGCCGGGGCCCTGACTCTCTCGGACAACCTGATGGCCCCCTATATCGGTGCCGGGATAGGGGTCACCCGCTTCGATGCCTACGACAGCGAGACGGCCCCTTCCATGTCCCTGGCCCTCGGGGTGCAGCCGCGCCTGACCGAACATCTGGCTGTGCGGGCCGAGGTGCGCGGTTATGGTGCCCTGGTCAACGACGACAGCCAGTTTCTCTGCAACCCGGAGATCTGCGCCTTTCGGGTGAGGGGGGAGCTGATCACCCAGTGGCAGGCCAATATCGGCTTGACCCTGAGGTTCTGAGCCTCATGATGGGACTCCTTTGACCAGACAAGGCGATACGACTCCGTGCCATCCCTGCCCCGTGAACTGCCCGTACTGCTGACCCCAAGGGGGCGACTGCGCCCCTTCGATGGGCGGGATGCTGCCGATCTCTTCGCCATCTACGGGGATCCCCTGGTGATGCGCTTCGTCGGGGAGCCGCCGTTTCCCTCCCTTGCCACCGTGTCGCAGATGCTGGCTAGCGTCGAGCGGTTGCTGGCTGGCGGCGAGTCGCTGGAGTGGGGGCTGGTGTTACGCGGCAGCGGCCGCCTGGTGGGCACCTGCGGCTTGCACAGCTTTGCGGCCGGCGCCAGCCTGCGCCAGGCGGAGGTGGGCTGCATGCTGGCCCGCAGCCACTGGGGACAAGGTCTGATGGGGGAGGCGCTGAGCGCCCTGATCGCCTATGCCCGCCAGCTTGGCATCATCACCCTGCTTGCGGATATCGAACCGAACAATCTGCCCAGCCAGCGGCTATTTGAGCGGCTGGGCTTCATCTGGCAGCAGGATACCAGCTACCGGTTACTGCTGGGCGAGGGGATCACACCAGACCGCGCGTGACGCGGCTGAGGGGCTCGTTGACGTCGAACACCTTGTACTGCACCGCGCTGGCGCCCATGGCGAGCACCCGCTGCTCATGCATGGTGGCGTAGGCGAGGGCGCTCCCCTCATCCTCGAACAGATAGATGCCGCCCGCCTCGCCGGTGCGCGGGTTCTCGGTCCAGATCTTGGAGATGAAGCCCGGCTCCCGGGTGATGGAGTCGGCCAACGGCATGGCCGCAGCAGTGAGGGTCGGTCCCATCATCTCGGCGGGGAAGTTGAAATGGATCTGCAGCAGGCTGGGCATGATAAACCTCTCGTGGGCGTTGATTGACGGAATCCGCATCATAGGAAGCCGGCATCTTGGCTGCAAGAAGGCACATTTTCGTGGCATAGTTACCGCAAAGTAACCACTCGCGAGCCATACCGTGCCCTCACTGCCCTGTCCCGCCTATCAGGTATTGCGCCTGCTGACCGGCAAATGGAAGCCGGCCATTCTGTTTCATCTGCGCGAACAGACCCTGCGCTTTGGCGACCTGCGCCGCTGCCTGCCCGAGGTGAGCCAGAAGGTGCTCACCGCCCAGCTCAAGGAGCTGGAGAGCGACGGTGTCATCATCCGCACCCTCTACCCCGACGTACCGCCCAGGGTGGAGTACAGCCTGAGCTCGCTTGGCGTCGCCCTGATCCCCCTGCTTCAGCAGATGCACGATTTTGCGCTGAACCACGTTGATCTGCTGGCTGGTCAGGGTCCTGTTTCTAGCGAGCCCGCAGCAACCAGCGGCTGAGGGCGGTGGCCGCCAGCAGTCGGTAGCCGAGCAGAGTGAGCGCCAGCAGCGCGGGTACCTTGAGGAGTTCCCACCACACCTGTTTGCCCTGGGGGCCGAAGATCATCAGCCACACCACCAGCATCATGTGCAGACAGTAGAGGCCGAGCACCTTGGGGGCCTGGCGCTCCAGCCAGCTGCCTTTGCCCCATGCGGGGTTGGCCAGCAGCAGGCCGAACAGCCCCAGCGCCCAGGGGAGCGAACCCAGCAGGAAATCATGACGAGCGAGGGGGACGGCGGCAACGCGCAGCAGACCTGCGGCCTCCAGGGCGTAGAGCCCCATCCCCGCCATCATCATCAGGGCGCAGCGCCTGGCGTCCGGCTGCCAGGCACGCAGGCGCAGCTCGGCGCCAAGCGCCACGAACAGCAAGGAGAAGAAGGGGCCGTTGCGGGTCAGCAGGGCCCACTCGCCCCCCGGCAGCAGCGGGCCATAGGAGCCGCCGATCAGGGCCAGGGCGTAGAGCAGGGCCCCCAGCAGCAGGGCCAGCCTTGGCAGGCGGGCCTGCTGGCAGAGCCCCAGGATCAGCACCGCCACTATCAGGGCGGGCAGGAACCAGAGGTGGATCATGCCGCCCACCCACCAGACGTTGAGATGATCCCCGAGCTGCATCTGCCACTGGCCTGCCATGGCGGGCAGGTAGCCCTCGCTCACCGCCGCGAGCGGGTTGAAGGGTATCAGCACGTAGAGCAGGCTCCACGCCAGCCAGAGTCCCAGCAGGGGTCGGCAGTAGCGCAGTGCGACGGTCAGCGGGTGGCCCGCGGCGAGGGCGGATTGCAAGAAGTAACCGGCGCACAGGAAGAACAGCGGTACCGCGAAGCGGCAGAGCTGGTTGATGACGGCCCCGACCAGAGGGTAGGGCGTGCCGTCCCACAGGGCGGGGTCGAAGGGGTTGCTGAAAGGGGAGAGATGGATGGTCATCACGGCCAGGATGGCCACCACTCGCCCGCATTCGATGCTGGAGATGCGCATGATTCCTCGTGGCGTTCGGGAGCTGGGCGCACCCTATCAGCCGTAGGTGCTCCCTATCCAGCCGCCTGGTCGCCAACTGTGACCCCCATCGGCGGCCGGTTACCCTTTGTTACCCGAGGTGCGGGCAAGGTTACCGCCGCCGGGAGCGGGATCCCGTTTTGGTGTCGGTAAAAGGGCTAGAGCAGGGCCACCAGCACGGTGACCAGGGCGCCCAGCAGCAGCAGGGTGATGCCGCGACCGGCGGGGCCGTGCAGCTTGTTCCACATCAGCAGGCTGGTGAGGGCCAGCAGCAGCATGGCCAGGGCCGCCAGATCCCCCACCAGTTGCCAGGGCAGGCCGGTGCCCATGCCACGGTGCAGCCGGTTGAGGCTGGCAGCGAAGTTGGCCTGCTGCAGCTCGGTGCGCACCAGCAGAGTGCCTTCCACATAGCTGGCGGCCACGCTCTGGCTGAGGGTGACACCGCGCAGCTCCCAGCGGGCCGGCAGGGTGAGGGCGCCGGATGGTGTGGGCAGGGTCTGGGGCGGGGTGATCTGGGGTCTCCCCTCCTCGAACATGTCTGCATAACGCTGTTGCAGCAGGGCTTTCAATTCATCCGGGCTGGCCAGCGGCGTGCTCAGTACTATCTCTTCGCTCGATTTGGCGGTGTGGGGACCGGGCAGGGGCAGCACGGCCCTGTGTTGCAGCCAGAGGCCGGTGAGGCCGTAGAGCAGCATCAGGGTGAGGGTGGCAAAGCCGGCCCAGGCGTGGATGCGGCGCACCCACTTGTTGTTGTGCAGGGGGAGTTTTCTGCGTGTCATCGTTCGGTGCTTCATAACAATCTGGCCAGCGAACGCTGGCCAGAGGGGTCGGTAAACAGGGAGGATCAGAAGCGGTAGGCGGCGGTCAGGTGCAGCTGACGGGGCGTGCCCGGCATGATCTGGGCCGCGCTGGTGGCGCTGACGAAGTAGTCGTGATCGGTCAGGTTCTCCACGCTCAGCTGGGCTTCCCACTGGGGCCAGCGGTAGCCGGCACGGGCGTCGAAGCGGGCGTAACCGGGCAAGGTGGTGGTGTTGGCGTTGTCGGCGAAGCGATCCCCCACCGCCGTCACCCCGGTCTCGCCGAACCAGCCCTGCTTGCCGCTCTGGTAGCCGGCGAACAGCTGGCCGTTCTGGCGGGAGACGTTCATCGGCCGCTTGCCTTGCAGGTCCGCGTCTGCCTTGACCTGCTCGGCATCCTGGATGGCGACGCCGCCGCGCAGATAGATCTCGTCGGTCAGCTGGGCACGGGCGCTCAGCTCGATGCCGTCGGTGCGCTGCAGACCGGTGAGGATCACCTTAGTGGGATCCAGCGGATCCTTGCTGCGCTTGTTGTACATCTCCAGCCGGTAGAGGGAGAGGGTGGTGGCGAGGCGGCCGTTCAGCCAGTCGCTCTTCACGCCCCCTTCATAGAGCCGGGTGTGCTGGGGATCCAGGTTGTTGTTCTTGTCCCCCGGGGTGATGCCGATAAGCTCACCGCCCACCGGGGTGAAGGTCTTGCTGTAGGAGGTGTAGAAGGCATGCTCCTCGATGGGGTTCCACACCAGGCCCAGGCGCGGACTCAGGCTGGTGACCGAGAGGGTCTCTTCCTTGTCGAGGTCGTTGCGGCGGCTGGTGACGGTGAAGTCGTCGCGGCGCAGTCCCGCCAGCAGGTGCCAGTCGCCCAGGCTGAGTTGATCCTGCACATAGAGGCCGACACCGCGCACCCTGTGATGGGCGTCGCTGGAGAGTTTCATGGCGCCGTCGTAGGTGGGCAGGGAGCCCGGATCATAGAGGTTGCCTGCCGGGATCGGGCTGGCGTTCTGGTAGAGCTTGGGGGTGCGATCCTGCCAGCCTTGCTCCAGGCCCACCAGCAGACGATGGGCGATGGGGCCGGTTTGCAGCTGGCCTTCCGCCTCGGTGTTGCTGGTGAGGCTGCTGGCCTTGAGATCCTGCTGCCAGCGGGCGCGGGTCACCTTGTCACCCTTGACGCTGGTGACATAGGTATTGTCGAACTGGCTGTCGAGGGTGGTGTAGCCGAGCTGCTGGCGCAGTTGCCACTGATCGTTGATGTCCCAGGTGAAGCGGGAGCGGGTGGACTGGGCCACATCGTCGATGAAGTCGCGGCGGGTGTCGCTGTAGACGCTCTCGATGGGGACATCCGCCGGGCGACCATCGACGCCGGGAATGCCGCGATCCGGGGTGCGATCGTGCTCGTTGCGCTCGTATTGCACCAGCCAGTTCAGGGTGTCGGTGATCTCCCAGTTGACGGAGGGGGCCAGCAGGGTGCGCTTGCTGGTCACGTCGTCGCGAAAGCTCTCCTTGTCCTCCTGGGCCAGGTTCAGGCGCACCTGTACCCGCTCTCCTGCCTCGCCGTTGAGATCGGCGGCGAAGCGTCGGCTGTCGAAGCTGCCGACCTGGGCGCTGACGCTGGAGGCCTGCCCCTTCTGGGGAACCTTGCTGACCCGGTTGACGATGCCGCCCGTGCTGCCACGGCCGTAGAGCACGGCGGCGGGGCCCTTGAGCACTTCGACCCGTTCGATATTGCCAAGGTCGCGGGTGTATTGCATGTCGTCGCGCAGGCCGTCGAGGTAGAAGTCGTTGCTGGCGCTGAAACCGCGGATGGTGACGCCGTCAAAGCGGGTGTCGCCGCTGGCGTTGACGCCGGGGATGCCGGTCAGGGCTTCACTCAGGGTGGGCTGGCCGAAGGCGGTCAGCTCGCTTGCCTTGACGCTCTCGATGCTCTGGGGCACCAGCTTGGCCGGGGTGGCGGTGCGGGTCGCGGTGGCGACCTCTTCATGCTGGCTGCGTTTGCCGACCACGGTCAGAGTTTCGTCTTCGGCACGGGGGCTGGTGCAAACCGCCAGCAAGGCGACGCCCAGCAAGGCGCGCGGGGGGTTGGAATGGTTCATCTGGGTGTGACTCTTTGTCGACCAATCGGCCTGAACTTGTTGATTTATTTGTAATTATTGATTTCTCTCATCGCGAGAGGTTGCTAATGATATTGATTTTCATTTGCCTTGCAAGGAGAAGATGCAAGAAAAAGAGATCATTGGCGGGCAGGCACTGAGGGGTCGGAACCTCGGGGAAAAGGCCGGGGGAGCCTTGGTTCGGTTCGGAGGGGACGCTACCATGGTGGCCTCGCGCCTTGGCGTACCATCCGGAACACACAGGGAGAGAAACATGGTCGAGATCATCAGGGCGGATCTGCACAACCCTCGCCACGGCGAGGCGCTGATCGCGATGCTGGACGAATACGCCAGGGACCAGATGGGGGGCGGCAGTGCGCTGGCGGACGAGGTGAAGGCGAATCTGGCCGACGCCCTGGCCGCGCGACCCGGTGCCCATGTGCTGCTGGCCTGGGTCGATGGGGAGCCCGCTGGCGTTGCCACCTGCTTCGAGGGCTTCTCGACCTTCGCCTGTCAGCCGCTGCTCAATATCCACGACGTGGCGGTGCACCCTGCCCATCGCGGCCAGGGCATCGGCAAGCAGCTGTTGGCGGAGGCGGAACGGCTCGCCCGGGAGCTCGGTTGCTGCAAGCTGACCCTGGAGGTGCTGGAGGGGAACAAGGTGGCCCAGGCTGCCTATCGTGCCAGCGGCTTTGCGGGTTATGAGCTCGATCCCGAGGTGGGCCGGGCCATGTTCTGGCAGAAGAAGCTCTGAGCCTCAGTGACAACGCGATCTTCCCAAATGAAAAACGGCGCGCAGAGTGCTCTGCGCGCCGTGTCGTCAGGTGGTTGCCGACTTAGAAGTCGTAGCGGGCCGCCAGCTGGAAGTCATCCTTGGTGTTGAGCTTGCCGCTGTCATGGCTGTCGAGGTTGTTGATGCGGTACTCGCCGATGACGCGCAGGTTCTTGTTGAACTTGTACTGGGCACCCAGGGTGTAGTAGTCGATGGAGTCGTAGTCAGACTTGCCAGCCTGCTCCACCTTCTGCTTGTTCCACAGGGCCATCAGGCCGAAGCCGCTCTCGAAGTTGTAACCCAGCGCCCCTTCCCAGCCGGTGTGATCCTTGCCAGTGGCCAGGAAGTCGCTGCCGTCGGCATAGCTCAGGGCGGCGTAGAGGGCCTTGTTGTCGTACTTGGCGGAGAGCAGCCACAGCTTGGCATCCTCTTCACCGCTCTTGTCGCGGATGCCCACGTTGTAGGCGGTCCCCAGGGAGAGGTTGAACGGGAAGGTGTAGGCCACGGCGGCACCGTAGGCGGCATCGCTGTCCTTGCTGGAGGTCTCTTCGGTGTCACCGCCATCGAACTTGTAGCTGGTATCAACCTGGAAACCGTTGAACAGGCCGGAGTACTTCAGCACGGAGCCGGCGCGGTTGGTGGCGAAGGTGTCGGTCTTGGCGCCCAGTGCCTCGTTGCCGTAACCGTCGGAGAGAGAGACATCAGTCCAGTCCGCCAGGAAGCCAGGAGCCCCCTTCTGGCGACCGAAGGTGACGGTCCCCCAGTTGGCGCCGACACCGGCGAACGCCAGACGGGTACGCAGGTTGTCGGAGTTCTCGCTGACGGTCTTCTCGCTGTCGTTGATGTACATCTGCAGTTCGTACTGGGCCAGCGCCTTGAGACCCGGGTTGATCTCGCTCTCTACCTTGGCGCCCAGACGGACAAACTGGTTGGCCCCCTGCTTGTCGCTGTATTCGTTCTTGATGTCACCGTTGGCGTCCAGCTCTTTCTTCTCGCCGAAGAACTGGCCGGCGTAGATGCGGCCGTAGAGGTCGAGCAGGGTGCTCTCGTTTTTGTACACTTCGACGGCTTGAGCCTGGAAGGCGGCGGTAAGAGCCAATGCTACTACTGTCAGCTTTTTCATCATGATCCCTTGTGTTGCAAGCTTTTGTTTTAAAAGACGGGGCCATGCTAGAAGTGACAGATGACAGTCGGGTGACCGTGCAATGAACAAACCGTGTCGGTTCCATGTCAGCGGGATGAAAACCGGGATTTATGTGGCTGGTCGCCACTTTTACGCGCAAAGGTTTGCCCTTGTGGTAGAATGCCGCCCGTTTTCGAGCTCCTAAGGTTGGATATGCGATGAGACGTGAACTGGCAATCGAATTTTCCCGAGTGACGGAAGCGGCTGCACTGGCTGGCTACAAGTGGCTCGGACGTGGTGACAAGAATATCGCCGATGGCGCGGCCGTGGCGGCCATGCGTCACATCCTCAATCAGATCCAGATCGATGGCGAGATTGTGATCGGCGAAGGGGAGATCGACGAAGCCCCCATGCTCTACATCGGCGAGAAGGTGGGCACGGGTCAGGGCGACGCCGTGGACATCGCGGTCGACCCCATCGAAGGGACCCGCATGACCGCCATGGGTCAGGCCAATGCCCTGGCCGTGCTGGCGGTGGGCGACAAGGGATCCTTCCTCAAGGCCCCCGACATGTACATGGAAAAGCTGATCGTGGGCCCCAAGGCGAGAGGCGCCATCGATCTCGATCAGGCCCTGGAGCTGAACCTCAAGGCCGTGGCCAAGGCGCTCGGCAAGCCCCTCTCCCGTCTGACCGTCATCACCCTGGCCAAGCCGCGTCATGACAAGGCGATCAAGGAGATGCAGGGTCTGGGAGTGCGGGTGTTCGCCATTCCCGACGGCGACGTGGCCGCTTCCATCCTCACCTGTCTGCCGGACAGCGAAGTGGACATGCTCTACGGCATCGGTGGCGCGCCGGAAGGGGTGATCTCGGCGGCGGTGATCCGTGCCCTGGACGGCGACATGCAGGCTCGCCTGATCCCCCGCCACCAGGTCAAGGGTGACAGCCCCGAGGTTCGCGCCCTGGGTGAACAGGAGATCGCGCGCTGCGAGGAGCTGGGCATCGACGTGAGCAAGGTGCTCAAGCTCGAAGATCTGGCCAAGAATGACAACGTCATCTTCTCGGCCACTGGCATCACCAAGGGTGATCTGCTGGAAGGGATCACCAGCGACGGCGTCATGGCAACCACCGAGACCCTGCTGATCCGCGGCAAATCGCGCACCATCCGTCGTATCAAGTCGATCCACTTCCTGGATCGCAAAGACAGCGTGGTACGGGACATCATCCTGTAAGCAGGAGGATGGCGGTGGCGGCAAGTCACGTACTCTCATGCCGTCGTATCAAGCCGATCCACTTCCTGGATCGCAAAGACAGCGTGGTACGCGACATCATCCTGTAAGCAGGAGGATGGCGGTGGCGGCAAGTCACGTACTCTCATGCCGTCGTATCAAGTCGATCCACTTCCTGGATCGCAAGGACAGCGTGGTACGCGACATCATCCTGTGATGTGCTGACTCCCGCAGCAAAAAGCCCGGCACTGCCGTAATGCCAGTCAGTTAAGCCTGACTGGCATTGTTTTTACTAGGTTTTCTCGTCGCATACTTCTGTGGTTTGGCTTTGATGCACCTTGGGTAACTTCGTTCTCGGCGGGCGGGTAACTTGAACTGCTCTGCCTGTTTGTCCAACTC
>NZ_JAGKRI010000281.1:0-599 GCF_017939255.1 Aeromonas sp. Prich7-2 | reverse complement strand
CCAACGGGCCGTCGGCTGCTGGGTCGGTTTCTTTTTCATATCCGCCACACTGCGATTCTGCTCCACTAATCCCTGCC
Organism: Aeromonas sp. Prich7-2; assembly: GCF_017939255.1. Classification (NCBI taxonomy): domain Bacteria; kingdom Pseudomonadati; phylum Pseudomonadota; class Gammaproteobacteria; order Aeromonadales; family Aeromonadaceae; genus Aeromonas; species Aeromonas sp. Prich7-2. The sequence goes on along the minus strand of NZ_JAGKRI010000281.1, from coordinate 522 downwards.
GGATCCGGTGCTCCAACGCTGCGTAAATCATCAGGCTACAGGTCATCACCATGAGCAACGCTTCAATCCGCTCCGGCTTTTTCAGGTACAGTGAGGAGGTTAAAAACTCCGGGCTCTTGAGAAAACGAAAGCCCCGTTCGACATTCTGCTGCGCTTTATAGGTGGCCAAAAGTTCGGCCATGGTCAGCGTATCGCTGTGGTCATTGGTCGCCAGGATGAACACCCCGGTCTGGTTGCGGGCCTCTTCAACGCAAGCCAGGCTAGTTGCCGCCAACCCAGTGATTTGAAACTGATGGCCAATTGGCTCTTCGCCACGCTTGGGTCTGCCACGTCCTGTATAAACGGGTTCACCTACCACTTCGGCATCCAGTTGCAGCAGCATCAAGCTGGCGGTAAAACAGCTCAACTCAGCTTGGGCATCCGCCTCACAAGCAAAGCGTCGGGCACACAATTTGGCGAAGGCTTTGAGCTCGCGGGTACTGTCTTTGAGCAGGTTTTTGGCCAATGTCTGCTGCTCGCGGT
>NZ_JAGKRI010000280.1:0-3318 GCF_017939255.1 Aeromonas sp. Prich7-2 | reverse complement strand
TAAGAAGTTGCTTGAGGTACTGGGTTGCATTGATAATAGTCATGGCTTCGGGCGTGTCGGTTTTTTTTTGCGATTAAATCAGATCACAAACGAAGCCTTTTTTCTATCTATTTCAATTGGTTGTAGCTAAAGATCCTGTACATGTTGTTGCTCATCAATTCATGTGCCGTACTGGAAAGCCTGCTGGAACAAGGCGAGTGGCAGGTGGAGCAGGCAAGCTCCCTGGTGGTGGCAGAGAAAAAACTGCAGGAAAAGGACTATCCCCTGGTGCTGGTGGTGATCGAGCATCAGCAGCACGAAGCCCTCTACAACCTGATAGCGCAGCACTCCGGCGCCTTGTGGATCGGCCTCATCCAGCGGGACTGTCTCGCCAGCGAAGCCCTTCGCAATCTGCTGGCCGCCTGTTTTCATGATTTTCACACCTTTCCCCTGGACAGAGACAGGCTCTCCCACAGCCTGGGACATGCCCTGGGGATGGCGCGCCTCATCCGGCGACACCGCCCCCGACTGCAACCCCAGCTTCGTTTCATCCAGGGGGAGAGCGCCCCCATTCGCCAGTTGCGCGACCAGATCGTGCGGTTGCAGCATTGCCGCCTGCCCGTACTGGTGACAGGACCGAGCGGCACGGGCAAGGAGCTGGTGGCCCGGGAGCTGCACTACAGCACGTTCGGGGAGGAGAGCCCCTTCGTGGCGGTCAATTGCGGGGCCATGCCCCATCAGCTCATCCAGTCCGAGCTGTTCGGCCACGTCAAGGGGGCCTTCACCGGGGCACAGCACCACAAGATAGGCAAGATAGAGGCCGCCGATGGCGGCACCCTGTTTCTCGACGAGATAGGGGAGTTGCCGCTGGAGGATCAGGCAGCCCTGCTGCGCTTCTTGCAGGAGCAGTGCATAGAGGCGGTGGGCAGCCACCTGTCGCGTCGTGTGGATGTGCGGATCATCGCGGCCACCAATATCGATGTGGAGCAGGCGGTGGCCAGCGGCGGCTTTCGCATGGATCTCTACTACCGGCTCAACGTGGTGCGCCTGCGCACCCCGGCCTTGTGCGAGCGGGCGGAAGACATCCAGCTCCTTGCCGATGACATTCTGGCGGAAGTGCGGGGCGGGCGGGTGCTCAGCTTCACCCGCAAGGCGCGCCAGGCCATGCAGTCCTATGGCTGGCCGGGGAATGTGAGGGAGCTGCGCAACCGGGTGCAGCGGGCGGCTGTCATGTGCAGCGGCCCCTTCATCGAAGCCGATGACATGGAGCTGACCAACATGGACAGCCTGCTGCTCGACGGCTCGCTCAAGGCGGTGCGCGAAGCGGCGGAGCGTCAGGCCTTGCAACGGACGCTGGCCCGCTTCCCCGATCAGCTCGAGGAGGTGGCCCGCACGCTCGACATCTCCCGGGCCACCCTCTATCGCCTGCTGGACAAGCACGATCTGCTGTGAGGGGACGGCCGTATCACCCCGTCATGCAAAAAGCCCGGGCAGCAGGCCCGGGCTGCTTGTCTGGCCCCGTCGTGGGGGCTCGTGACTTCCGATGATCTTCAGGCCATCTCCATGGCGAGGTGACAGAGTCGCCGCGCAGCCTCCTCCTCGCTCTTGACCACCTGATGCACGCCGCGCACGCGCAGATGATGCACCTCCTCGTGCTGGTGGGCACAGGCGGCGATGCGCATCAGGGCGCCGTATTCCTGCGCCCTGATGGCTATCTCACCGGCCAGCAGGCTGTCATCCAGGGTGATCAGTAGCCAGCTGGCGTTGGGCAGCGCCGCCGTCAGCAGATCCTGCTGGATGGGATGGCCCGCCAGACAGGTGATCCCCATGGCGCGCCAAGGGGCCAGCAGTCGCTCATCGGTGTCGATCACCACCATCTCCCTGCCTTGTTCATGCAACTGCCAGATGAGGTGCTGACCTATCTCGTCGGCGCCCACTACCACCACATGGCCCTGCAAGGGGCAGAGGTGAGGTGACTCATCGGTGCGTGGCTCGGGATGGCGCCTCAGCCAGCGCTCCACCTGGTTGAAGACCAGTGGATTGAGCACGATGGAGAAACAGGCGCCGACCAGCACCAGATCCCGGGCGACCCCGGGGACCAGTTCGAGCATGACCCCGAGACCCATCAGGATGAAGGAGAACTCACCCACCTGGGCCAGGCTGGCGGAGATGGTCAGCGCCGTGCGCTGACTGTGGCCAAAGAGCCGCACGATGGCGAAGGCGGCCACCGATTTGCCGATCACGATGACGAACAGGGTGGCCAGCACGGCCAGGGGCTCGCGCAGCAGGATGACGGGGTCGAACAGCATGCCCACGGAGACGAAGAAGAGCACAGCGAAGGCGTCCTGCAGGGGCAGGGTGTCGTTGGCCGCCTTGTGGCTCAGATGGGAGCTGTTCATCACGACGCCGGCGAAGAAGGCGCCGAGGGCAAAGGAGACGCCAAACAGCTTGACGGCGCCAAAAGCGATGCCAAGGGAGCAGGAGAGGACGGCCAGGGTGAACAGCTCGCGGGAGCCGGTGGCGGCGGTGCGGGCCAACAGCCAGGGGATGAGGCGTCGCCCGCCGATGACCATCAGGGCGATGAAGGCAGCCACCTTGGCCAGGGTCAGGCCGATATCCGCCATCACCTGGGCCGGGGTCAGTGCCTCGCCCCCCTGCTGCAGGTTGGCGAGGATGGGGAGCAGTACCAGGGCCAGCACCATCACCAGATCCTCCACGATGAGCCAGCCGATGGCGATGCGTCCCTCGTTGGTGTCGAGCTGGCCGCGACTCTCCAGGGCGCGCAGCAGCACCACGGTACTGGCGGTGGAGAGGGCCAGGCCAAACACCAGGCCGGCGGTCACGGTCCAGTCGAGCAGTTGGGAGAGGCCAAGGCCGAGCAGGGTCGCAAGGGTTATCTGGACGATGGCTCCCGGGATGGCGATGTGTTTCACCGACAGCAGGTCTTTCACGGAAAAGTGCAGGCCGACACCAAACATCAGCAGGATGACGCCGATTTCGGCCAGCTCGGGGGCGAGCCGCAGATCGGCGACATAGCCCGGCGTAAAGGGGCCGCATACCACGCCGGCCGCGAGGTAGCCCACCATGGGGGAGATGCGCAGGCGGCTTGCCAGCATGCCGAAGAGGTAGGCCAGCACGAGGCCGCCTACCAGGGTGGTGATAAGGGGGAGTGAGTGGTCCATGTCGTCACCTCGCTAGGCTGTGTTCTCAAAATGCTGGTTTTCTGTCCACACATAACTCGCGCAAGTAGCGAAGGCAGAAAGCCAGTTTGATAAAGGCTGCAAAACTCTTGGCTAGCTTTTCATATCTCGTTGAAAACCGGCGAAACTTCTTCAACCA
>NZ_JAGKRI010000279.1:0-1964 GCF_017939255.1 Aeromonas sp. Prich7-2 | reverse complement strand
AGTGTGCTAACGCCAGGAATCGCATGCGTTTCCTGGCGTTGGTTTCTGCCTTGGCGAGGGCCAAGAAATCGATTGGATCGGACATACTGAGTACAGTGAAACCAGAATAGAGCAATTAGATCACATCTTTAATCTGATTGGTATGACGACCCGCCACCACCCCGGCGATGATGTCGCCGTGGCCGCCCAGGTACTTGGTGCCGCTGTGCATGACGATGTCGATGCCAAGCTCCAGCGGGCGCAGCAGGTAGGGGGTGAGGAAGGTGTTGTCACACACCGTAATGGCGCCCACCTTGCGTGCCGCTTCCACTACCACCCGCGGATCCACCACCTTGAGGGTGGGGTTGGTCAGGGTTTCGAACAGTACCACCTTGGTGGCGGGGCGGATATTGGCCAGCAGATCCTGATCGCTCTCGTAGGCGGTGATCTTGATGCCGGCGCGGCTGAAGGTCTGCTTGAGGAAGGCATCGGTGCCGCCGTAGAGGGGGCCGATATAGGCCACTTCATCACCACTGTCGGCCAGGGCATACATGATGGCACTCACCGCCGCCATGCCGCTGGCCACCACCAGTGCCTCATCTGCACCTTCGAGGGCTGCCAGCTTCTGCTCCAGTTCGGCGGTGGTAGGGTTGCCAAAGCGGCTGTAGATGAAGCCGGGGGCCTGACCGGCGAAGCGCTCCTTGCCCGCCTGGGCGTTGAAGTAGCTGAAGGTGCTGCTCTGGTAGAGCGGGGTGGTGAGGGCGCCGGTCTGGGGAGCGATCCGCTGGCCGCTGTGCACGCTCATGGTCTTGAATTTCATTTTTGTACTCCGTCATTGCCAGGCTGTTGCCCGACTGCTTGTGTTATCCGGGGCGCCGTCGCGCCCCTTTTCTAATGTGGTGTGGCGGTGTTGTCAGGCTAGCGCTGGCTCGCGCTGCGGCTCGCCTGCATAGTGGCGGGCCGCCACATCCGGGTGGGAGCGCAGCCTCCCCTTGAGCACGTTTTCCCCCACCTGATAAAAGAGCGGGTTGGCGGGATCGCTCTGGGGCCCTTCGGCCAGTGCCGCCAGCTCGGGGGAGAGGCTAAGCAGTGGCACAGTCGCATCCAGCCTTGCCGCCATGAAGAAGGCGCAGGAGAGGCGCGATACCCCGGGAGGCGGGCTCACCACCCGGTGCAGGGTAGCCTTGAGGTAGCCGTCGGACGCGAGCTCCAGCAGCTCGCCGATGTTGACCACCAGGGCGCCCGGCAGGGGGGGCGCGGGGATCCAGCCATCTGCCGTCTCCACCTCGAGCCCGGAGTGATCGTCCTGCATCACCAGCGTCAGGTAGCCGGGATCCTTGTGGGCACCTACCCCCTGACCACTGCTGCCTTCCGGTTGTCCGGGGTAGTGAATGAGCTTCATGTGCTGGTAGGGGGCACCGCGAATGCTCTCATCAAATACTCCGGCGGGCTGCCCCAGCACCTCTGCGAAGGCGTTCAGCAGGGTGAGGGTGATGTCGCTCAGTCGATCCTGCCATGCCAGCAGCCGTGTCTTCATCTCGGGCAGGGCGGCGGGCCACTGGTTGGGGCCGATGAGGCGCTGCCAGGGTTCTCGAATGTGCGCCACAGGCAGGGCCTGGGCCTCGTTCATGATATCGAACTGCTCCCGCAGATCCGGCCGTGCCCGGGTGAGCTCTGCCCCCACCTGGTTGTAGCCGCGAAAGTGGGGGGAGTGGACCATCTGCACCGCCAGTTTTTCTTCAAGTGGCAGGGCGAAGAAGCGGGCGGCGAGCGCCAGGGTCTCCTGGCGCGCCGATTCGCTCAGATCATGGCCCACCAGATAGAAAAAGCCCACTTCGCGGGCAATGCTGATCAGTTAAGGATCCATTGACCGATCCTTCTGCTGTAGGACAATCCGGAACCAATCACTGGTTCCGGATTTTTTATGTCTATTGCAAACGATCTGAACGATGTTGTTGAGGCATCTGGCGACATGCTGGCTCGGC
>NZ_JAGKRI010000278.1:0-903 GCF_017939255.1 Aeromonas sp. Prich7-2 | reverse complement strand
GATAATCTGCTCGGCACTCTCTGTCAGCCGCATTATAGGTATCGTGAAATGGAAATCTGGCTCCAGCGAGCTCGATTGTCAGCTGACAGCGGGGTGATCAGCTCATCAGAACCATCAGGCATTAGCGTTATCGGTAGCGTGAAATGATGTCCTGGCCGCTGCCCGATAATCTCTCTGTCAGCCGCATTATAGGTATCGTGAAATGGAAATCTGGCTCCAGCGAGCTCTATTGTCAGCTGACAACGGGGCGATCAGCTCATCAGAACCATCAGGCATTAGCGTTATCGGTAGCGTGAAATGGAAATCTGGCTCCAGCGAACTCGATTGTCAGCTGACAACGGGGTGATCAGCTCATCAGAACCATCAGGCATTGGCGTTATCGGTAGTGTGAAATGATGTCCTGGCCGCTGCCCGATAATCTCTCTGTCAGCCGCATTATAGGTATCGTGAAATGGAAATCTGGCTCCAGCGAGCTCGATTGTCAGCTGACAACGGGGCGATCAGCTCATCAGAACCATCAGGCATTAGCGTTATCGGTAGCGTGAAATGGAAATCTGGCTCCAGCGAACTCGATTGTCAGCTGACAACGGGGTGAGCAGCTCATCAGAACCATCAGGCATTGGCGTTATCGGTAATGTGAAATGAAGTCCTGGCCGCTGCCCGATAATCTGCTCGGCACTCTCTGTCAGCCGCATTATAGGTATCGTGAAATGGAAATCTGGCTCCAGCGAGCTCGATTGTCAGCTGACAGCGGGGTGATCAGCTCATCAGAACCATCAGGCATTAGCGTTATCGGTAGCGTGAAATGGAAATCTGGCTCCAGCGAACTCGATTGTCAGCTGACAACGGGGTGATCAGCTCATCAGAACCATCAGGCATTGGCGTTATCGGTAGTGTGAAATG
>NZ_JAGKRI010000277.1:0-329 GCF_017939255.1 Aeromonas sp. Prich7-2 | reverse complement strand
TCCTCAACGCGATAAGCGTGACGCTCTTTAACAATTTGAATCAAGCAATCTGTGTGGGCACTCACAGCATCGAGCATCAAAAACAATTTTTGATTTTCAATGTCTGATGAAGTGACCAAAGCAACTTTTAGTTGCAGCAGTTAATTCAGCAATTCATTGAGCCGCTTTGCTTAAGCGATTAAGCAGGCAACCAAACTTAAATTGAAGAGTTTGATCATGGCTCAGATTGAACGCTGGCGGCAGGCCTAACACATGCAAGTCGAGCGGCAGCGGGAAAGTAGCTTGCTACTTTTGCCGGCGAGCGGCGGACGGGTGAGTAATGCCTGGGA
>NZ_JAGKRI010000003.1:0-84554 GCF_017939255.1 Aeromonas sp. Prich7-2 | reverse complement strand
GCAAACTACCCGATGCACACGAGTGTGCTGGAAGGGGTGAACAACAAGATCAAAGTGATAAAGCGCATGGCATATGGATTTAGGGACTCAGAATACTTTTTTCTGAAAATCAAGGCGGCCTTCCCCGGAAAGCCGCGATGAACCATTTTTTATGGCGGGCTCAGGGCTCAGCGAATGCCGCGGGCCTCGCGGATCCACTCCCAGGCCTGCTGGATCTCCTGGGTCTTCTCTTTGGCCATCTCCATCATCTCGGGGGGCAATCCCTTGGCGGCCAGCTTGTCAGGGTGATGCTTGCTCATCTCCTTGCGATAGGCACGCTTGATCTCCTGATCGCTGTCGCTCTCGCTCACCCCGAGCAACTGATAGGCATCCTTGAGGCGATCCCGGGAGGGGGGCTCCTGGCGGTATTGCTGCCCCTGGCCACTGCCCTGCTGTTGCTGGCGATGGAAGAAGTTCATCTGGGCCTCGGCCATCGCCAGGATCCGTGCCAGCTCGATGCGGCTGAACCCCAGCTCGTCGGCGATGGTCTGCAGGATGGCGCGCTCGTTGGCCTCCACCTTGCCATCGGCAAAGGCGGCCTGCAGCTGCACCTCGAGGAAGAAGCGCAGGATGTCCCGCTGCCCCTGGCTCGCCTGGCGAAACTCCGCCAGGGTGTCCCGCAGCGGGAAGTCGCTCTCCTTGCCCTGACGGAAGGACTCCTGGGCCCGCACCCGCTGCTCGCCAGAGAGGCGCATCCTGTCCATCAGGTTGGAGGCGACCCGGATCTCGTGCTCCGTGACCTGGCCGCTCGCCTTGGCGATGTGGCCCATGACGGCGAAGGTGGCGTGGAAGAAGACCGCCTGTTGCTGCTGGCTGGGGGCGCGGCGGAAACTCATGCCCATGCCCCGATCGAAACGGTGGCCTATCCAGAGGCCGAGCAGGGCTCCGAAGATGTTGCCGAGCAGAAAACCGAAGAAGGCGCCAAGCACCTTACCCCAAATACGCATGGTTCAAGACCTCGTGATGTTAGTGAGTGCCGGCAAGCAGTTGCTCATCCAGCGCGCGCAGCCGATCGACGGTGCCGATGTCGCGCCACTCGCCGGCGAGCAGGCTGCCGCCGACCCGGCCCAGCGCCATCCATTCCCGCAACAGGGGCGCCAGCTTGCGGGCGCCAGAGGGGAGGCCGGCAAAGGCAGAGGGGTGGTAGAGGCCCACGCCGCTGAAGGTGAGGGCAGGTGCGTCCAGCACTCTCCCCCCTTGCAAGGAGAAGTCCCCCTGCGGGTGCTGGGGTGGATTGGGCACCAGCCAGAGGTGGGCGAGATCATCCCCCAGTGGCCGCGCCACCAGCGCGGCATAGTCGAGATCGAGCCAGGTATCGCCGTTGATCACCAGGAAGGGGTCGCTGCCGAGCAGCGGCAGCGCCTGCACTATGCCGCCGGCGGTCTCGAGCGCGCTCTCTTCGGCCGACCAGTGGATGGATACCCCGAGCGCACTGCCATCGCCGAGGGCCGCCACCAGCTTGTGTCCGAGCCAGGCGTGGTTGATGACAAGTGTGGTCACGCCGGCTGCCTTGAGTTTTTCGATATGGTGCACGATGAGGGGCTTGCCCCCCGCCGCCAGCAGCGGCTTGGGCAGCAGATCGGTGAGCGGACGCATCCGCTCGCCGCGCCCGGCGGCCAGGATCATCGCCTTCATGGTGTCACCCCGGTGCGCGCCAATCCGGGCAGCACCACCTGCTCCAGCCACTGGCCGAAGCGGGCCAGCACCGGATAGGCGGCGCCATGGCTGCGACAGACATCGACCACATAGCCCAGGGTGCGGGGAATGTCCTTGAGGTAGCCGGCCTTGCCATCGCGGTGATAGAGGCGGGTGAAGAGACCCGCCGCCTTGAGATGGCGCTGCATGCCGGTGAGATCGGCTGCGCGACGAAACGCGGCATAGTCCAGATTGCCGAGCAGGCCGGCCCCTTGCAGGGTGTCGAAGCCAAGTCGCATGCCCTGCTCGATCACCGCGTCCGGCCAGCGCACGTAGCAATCTTTGAGCAGGGAGACCAGGTCATAGCTCAGCGGCCCGATGACCATGTCCTGGAAGTCGATAAGGGCGAGGTCGCTCTCCTTCGGGTTCATCCCGCCGCACACCATCAGGTTGCGGCTGTGGAAGTCCCGGTGCATCACTCCTTGTGGCTGGGCCTGGTTGCTCGCAGTGAGGCAGGCGAAGGTCTCCGCCAGCAACTGCTGCTCTTCATCGCTCAGGGTCAGTTGCAGGTGATGTCCCAGCAACCACTCGGGGAAGATGGCATTTTCGCGGGCCATGAAGGCCTCATCGAAGGGCTCGAGCTCGAGCGCCACGGTGCCGAGCCTTGGCAGCAGGGCGATGGCCTTGCCATACCAGGCCAGTACGCTCGCTTCGTTCAGGCAGCCGATAAGTTGGGTATCCCCCAGGTCCGTCACCGCCAGCAATCCCTGCTCGTAGTCGACCCCCTTTACCTCGGGGGCCAGCAGCCCCGTATCGTGCAGGGCGGCTGCATTGCGAACGAATTCATGATTTTTTTCGGTTTTCGGATTAGCATCCACCCACACCAGACCGCCGCCCCGGAAGTAGCGGCGGAAACTGGCGTCACCGGAAATAAGCGTCAACGAGAGGTTGGCGTCACCGGAAATCCGGCGAGCCCATTGCAAAAGCAGGGAAGCGCGATCGTGCATGAGTCGGGAACCAAATTGGAAAGCAGCACTTGGCTGTTAGCCCTGGCCGCAATAATGCTTTATCATTGCCGGCTAACATAAAGCAATGACATGCAATGTCAACTCGATGGATCCTGACATAAAATGCATGCCCTGAATCCACCGTTTTTACTACGGATTGCGCGAGCCTTTCACATGACAAAATGGACACTGGGATACTCCTGTCCCATCGCCCTGACCATCAGCCTTGTTCCTGCCCTGAGCCCGCTCATGGCCCAGGCAGCGCCACTCAATGCGCCACCCGCTACCGGGATCCTCGACAGCCTCTGCTATGACTATGTCCCCAAGATAGAGAAGCCCACTGCGGGCCAGGACGCCAATGCCCAACCCGTCGAGGTGGATGCCGATCGCCTGGAGGCCAAGCAGGGCGGTACCGCCGTCTACGAGGGTGACGTCAAGGTGCGCCAGGGCGTGCGCAAGTTCGACTCCGACTATGCCCAGCTCGACCAGAAGAGCCGGGATGTCATCGCCATCGGCAACATCTATTACAACGATGGCCAGATCACGGTCACCAGCGACAAGACCCTGAAATCCAACCTGGACACCAAGAACTCCGAACTGGAAGAGGGCAAATATCAGGTCCATGGCTCACCGGTGCGCGGCTTCGCCGAAAAGGTGACCATGACCAACAACAACCAGAACATCACTCTGGAAGGGGCCCAGTACACCACCTGCCCACCGGGCCAGGAGGCCTGGACCCTGAAGGCCGGCAGCATCGACATCGATCAGTCCGAGGTATTCGGGGAGGCCTGGAACGCCAGCCTCTGGCTCTATGACTATCCGGTCTTCTACTTCCCCTATATCAACTTCCCCATCAAGGATGAGCGCAAGACCGGTCTGCTCTACCCGGGCTATACCCAAAGCTCCAAGAACGGCATGGACATCACCCAGCCGTTCTACTGGAACATCGCCCCCAACTACGATGCCACCATCACCTCCCGCTTCATGGACAGACGGGGCCTGATGGAACAGGTCGAGTTCCGCTACATGCCGGACCCGGCCCACGTGGGGAGCCTCTACTTCGAGAACCTGGCAGACGACAAGCAGTACGACGAGACGGCCAGCCTCAATCAGCATCTCTCTGACGGTCACCGCTACCTGCTCAGTGCCCGCCACACCTCCATGTTCCTGGACAACGCCATGCGGGTGTCGGTGGACTACACCAAGGTACGGGACCAGGACTACAACTACTTCAACGACTTTACCCCCAAGGTGGGGACCCAAGTCGACAACCAGTTGCAGCAATCCCTGAAGGCAGGTTACTACCAGCAGAACTGGAACCTCGATGCCGAGGTACGGACCTACCAGATCCTGCTGGCCAGCGCCCAGCAGCCCCACGAGCTGATGCCGCGCATCAACCACAACTACTACCAGCAGGGCAGCTGGTACGATCTGGCCTGGAATACCGAGCTGACCAACTTCGGCTACAACAACGATCAGGCCATCGAGCAGAACAAGGGGGAAGCCTATACCGGCACCCGGGTCTACACGGCCCCCACCCTGACCATCCCCCTCGTTGACGAGGCGGGCTACTTCCTCGACAGCCAATACAAGCTGATGTACACCCGTTACGACCAGACGGTACCGGACAACATGAGCCAGGCATTCCGTGACAAATTTGATCCAACGTCAAAAGGCATCAATACCGGAACCGGGAAACAAGAAAATGTCACTCTGGAAGAGGGGGCCATCACCCGGGTACTGCCCTCGTTCCGTCTCAAGGGCGGCATGACCTTCGAGCGGGATCAGCAGTGGTTTGGTGAGGGAGCCAGCCAGACCCTGGAACCTGAATTCCAGTACCTCTATGTGCCCTACAAGGATCAGGACAACATCGGTGTCTATGACTCCACCACCATGCGCCAGGACTACTACAGCCTCTTCAGCGATCGCCGCTTCGCCGGTCTGGACCGCATCAGCGACTCCAACCGGCTCTCCTTGGGGGTCACCACCCGCATTTATGATACGGCCGGGGATGAACGAATCCGGTTGGCCGTTGCCCAAGCCTTCGACTTCGTTGCGCCCAGGGTCAAGCTTTACAGCAGCGATGAGCTGAGCACCAATACCCGCTCCCCGCTGTCGTTCGAGGGGGACGCCAAGATCAACGAGCAGTGGTATGCCCATGCGGGGGCACAATATGATATGGAACAGCGCCAGATAAGCTCTGCCAACAGCGCCCTGGAGTACCGTCACGAGAAGTTGATCAGCCAATTGAACCACCGCTTCGTGCGGGATGCCAACTACGACCTCGACCACAAGGGCCAGGTGACGGATCTCAACCAGATCGGCCTGCTGCTGACCACCCCGCTGGACGATCGCTGGCACCTTTATGGCGGCTACTATCAGGAGCTCAACCAGAACGTCAAAGTGGACCGCAAGGTGGGTCTGAAATACGACTCCTGCTGCTGGAGCATCAACTTCAACCTGGAATGGGTCAACACGCCAGATAACGTGAACAATACATCCACTGCCGAGCGCAGTTTCGGCATTCAATTTGAAATGAAAGGATTGGGTAGCGTGGGTACCGGCTCCAAGGGCACTTCCCTGGACACCGAAGCACTGCCTTACATTCGTCCGTTTAACCTGCGAGACCAGTAACCGGTCTGGCAAACGCCTTGAGAGATGGATATGAAGAAGACGTTGATTTCCCTGCTGACCGCAGGCCTGTTCGGAGTCATGAGCCAGGGAGCCCTCGCCGCCCCCGAGCTGATGGACAAGGTGCTGGCCGTGGTCAACAAGGATGTGGTGCTGGCCAGTCAGCAGGAGGCCCTGGTGCAAAAGGTCAAGGCCTCTGCCCAGGAGAGCGGCCAGTCCCTGCCCGATGACGTCACCCTGCGCAAGCAGGCACTGGATCGCCTGATCCAGGAGAGCCTGCAACTGCAACTGGCGGAGCGCCAGGGGCTCAAGATCAGTGACACCCAGCTGGAACAGGCCATTCAGAGCATCGCCGCCGACAACAAGATGAACCTGGAGCAACTGCGCGCCCAACTGGAGCGGGAAGGCCTGACCTACGCCCAGTACCGGGAAGAGGTGCGCCGCGAGATCCTGATGAACGAGGTGCGCCGCAGCCAGGTCCGCCGTCGCATCAACATCTCCGATCAGGAGGTCAAGCAGGTGGTCGAGGCCCTGAGCAAACAGGGCCAGCAGCAGACGTCATATCATATCGGCCATATCCAGGTCGCGCTGCCGGACAACCCGAATGCCGAGCAGCTCAACGCAGCCAAGGCCAAGATCGAGCGCATTCTGGCGTCCCTGAAAGAGGGGGCCGACTTCCGCAAGCTGGCCATTGCCGAGAGTAACGGTCCCAAGGCGCTGGAAGGGGGTGACTGGGGCTGGTTGAGCCAGCAGGAGATGCCCACCCTGATGGCGGAAGCCGTGCAAGGGGCCGGCAAGGGTGACATCGTCGGCCCGCTGCGCTCCGGCGCCGGTCTGCACATCATCAAGATCTTCGACACCAAGGGTCAGCAACAGGTCATGCAGACCGAGGTCAAGGCGCGCCACATCCTGATCAAGCCCTCCATCATCCTGAGCGAGGAGAAGGCCAAGGGCACCCTGGACGGCATCCTGCACGACATCAAGAGCGGCAAGGCGAGCTTCGCCAGCATGGCGGAGAAGTACTCCGAAGACCCGGGCTCTGCGGTGCAGGGTGGCGAGCTGGGCTGGTCCGATCCCAACGTCTATGTGCCGGAGTTCCGCGACATGGTCAACCGCCTGCAACCGGGCCAGATCAGCGAACCCTTCCGCACCAGCCACGGCTGGCACATAGTGCAACTGGAAGATCGCCGCAGCCAGGACGCCACCGGCAAGGCCCAGGAGCAGCGCGCCTATCAGCTTATCTTCAACCGCCGCTTCACCGAAGAGTCCCAGGCCTGGCTGGATGAGCTGCGCGACGAAGCCTACATCCAGATCGAACCCAATTGATGGGCGACAAGCAGATGAACAAGGCGCATCCAGGGCACGCCGAGGCACAGCTGAGCTGCCACCGGCTTGCCATCACCCCGGGTGAACCGGCCGGGATCGGTCCGGATCTGGTCCTGCAGATTGCCCAGCGGGCCTGGCCCCATCAGCTGGTGGTGATTGCCGATCCCGCCCTGTTGCGCGAACGGGCCGCCCTGCTAGGGCTGTCCGTCGAGCTTGAACCCTATGACGAAAGCGCCCCCACCCGTCCGCAGCGGGCGGGGACTCTGACCGTCTGCCCCGTGCCGCTCGGCGCCCCCGTGGTGCCAGGCAAGCTGGATGAGGGCAACGGCGCCTATGTGCTGGCTACCTTGCAGCGCGCCTGCGACGGCAACCTGAGCGGCGAATTCGCCGCCGTGGTAACCGGGCCTGTGCACAAGGGGATCATCAACCAGGCGGGCGTCTCGTTCAGCGGTCACACCGAGTTCTTCGCCCAGCAGTCCGACACCGCCGATGTGGTGATGCTGCTGGCCACCGAAGGGCTGAGAGTGGCCCTCGCGACCACCCATATTCCCCTTGCCTATGTTGCCAAGGCCATCACCGAGGATCGCCTTGGCAAGGTGATCCGCATCCTGGATGCGGATCTCAAGCGCAAGTTCGGCATCGAACACCCCCGGATCTATGTCTGCGGCCTCAATCCCCATGCCGGGGAAGGGGGTCATCTGGGCCGTGAAGAGATCGATGTCATCGAACCCGCCCTGGCCGCCCTGCGCCAGGAAGGGATCGATCTGGTCGGCCCGCTGCCAGCCGATACCCTGTTCCAGGACAAATACCTCAAGGATGCGGATGCGGTACTCGCCATGTACCACGATCAGGGGCTGCCCGTGCTCAAGTACAAGGGCTTTGGCAACTCGGTCAACATCACCCTCGGACTTCCCTTCATCCGTACCTCGGTGGACCACGGCACAGCGCTGGATCTGGCAGGCAAGAACCTGGCAGACCCCGGCAGCCTCACCACCGCGATCAACCACGCCATCCAGATGGTAGAGAAAAAAAGATATGAGCAGTAAGGTGCACATGGGCCACACGGCCCGTAAGCGTTTCGGTCAGAACTTCTTGCACGACCGGTATGTGATCGACCAGATAGTGGCCGCCATCAACCCGCAACCGGGTCAGAATCTGGTGGAGATAGGCCCGGGTCTGGCTGCGCTCACCGAGCCGGTCGCCGCCCAGATGGACAAGATGACCGTGGTCGAGCTGGACCGGGATCTTGCCGCACGTCTGCGCGAACACCCGACCCTCAAGGAGAAGCTGACCGTCATCGAAGCCGATGCCATGCGCTTTGACTTCAGTACCCTGATGGGGGAAGGCAAGGGGCCGCTGCGCATCTTCGGCAACCTGCCCTACAACATCTCCACCCCCCTCATCTTCCACCTGTGCGAATTTGCCGACCGGGTGGAGGACATGCACTTCATGCTGCAAAAGGAAGTGGTGCTGCGTCTGGCCGCCGGCCCGGGCAGCAAGGCCTATGGCCGTCTGAGCGTGATGACCCAGTACTACTGTCAGGTAGTGCCGGTGCTGGAAGTGGGCCCGGGCGCCTTCAAGCCGGCGCCGAAGGTGGATTCCGCCGTGGTGCGTCTGATCCCGCACAAGAACCCGACTATCGTCGCGAAAGACATTCGTTGCCTGAACCGGGTCTGCACCGAAGGCTTCGGCCAGCGTCGCAAGACCATTCGCAACAGCTTCTCCAACTTCATCACCGACGCCCAGCTGACCGAGCTTGGCATCGATGGCAACCTGCGCCCGGAGAATCTCTCCCTCGAGCAGTTCGTCACGATCGCCAACTGGCTGGCCGACCAGCAACAGGCCTGATCCCATGACCCAAGCCCGGATAGTGGTCCGCCCCCACCCCAGCTATGTGGCGGGAACCGCAGATCCCTACCATTTTCTCTATCGCATCGAGATTGAGAACCTGGGTCCGGGCACGGTGCAACTGCTGCATCGACGCTGGCTCATTACGGATGCCAATGGCAAGATGCTGGAAGTGGAAGGTCCCGGCGTGGTCGGTGAACAACCCCTGATCGCCCCCGGCGAGACCTTTTCCTACCAGAGTGGCGTTCCCCTCGCCACACCGCTTGGCGTGATGGAAGGCAGCTACATCCTGCAGGATGAATCGGGGCAACAATTCGAAGCCCCCATCGCCCCCTTCACGCTGGCCGTCCCCAACATAATCAACTGAGGTTTCATGGCGAACTGTTTCGTCGGTGATATCCAGGGCTGCTACGACGATTTGCGCCGTCTGCTGGATCTTGCCGAGTTCGACTTCGATAACGACACGCTCTGGCTGTGCGGCGATCTCGTCGCCCGGGGGCCGGACTCCCTCAACACCCTGCGTTTCGTCAAATCACTGGGGCAGCAGGCCGTCACCGTGCTCGGCAACCACGACCTGCACCTGCTGGCGGTGGCCCACGGAGTCGCCCCGCTCAAGAAGAAAGACAAGCTGCAGGCGCTGATGGAGGCGCCGGATCGGGACGAGCTGCTGGAGTGGCTGCGTCACCGTCCCCTGCTGGCAGAACACCCCGACCTGCCCATCATGATGGTGCATGCGGGCCTCTCCCCCGCCTGGGACGCCCACACCGCCCGCAGTTGTGCCCGGGAGGTGGAGAGCCTGCTGCGCGGGGATCAGTACAGCTGGCTGCTGCACAACATGTATGGCGATCAGCCCGACAGCTGGAACGACAACCTGCTGGGCATAGAGCGTTACCGCTACATCATCAACAGCTTCACCCGGATGCGCTTTTGCTACTTCGACGGGCGCCTCGACTTCAAATGCAAGAAGGGCCCCACCGAATCGCCCCCGGGCCTGCGCCCCTGGTTCGAGCAGCGCGAGCACCATGTGGATGACCCCATCCTGGTCTTCGGCCACTGGGCGGCCCTGATGGGCAACACCGGCAAATCCGATATCAAGGGACTCGACACCGGGTGCGTCTGGGGCAACAGCCTCACCCTGTGGCGCTACGAGGACGACGCCCTGATCGCCACCCCCTGCCCGGCCTATGCCAAGTAGAGCGGCTCTTTGCGGAACAAGGGAATGATCCGCCGTTGAGAGGAGAGCAATGCCCTCTCCTGCGAAATGGAGCTGAAAACAGAACGGGCCCGGCAATGCCGGGCCCGTTTTTTCATGATGAGCGGATCAGAGCCTGCGCCCCAGCCGTTTCTCGACCTGGCGCCGCTCCCATTCCGGGCCAAACAGCTTGAAGGGCTGGAACAGGTTGATGGCGTGAGAAGCCAATCCCAACCCCCAGCCCAGCATGGGCCACCAGGCCCAGATATAATCCGGGTTGCTCAGGTAGTTGATGACAAACAGCCCCCCTATCACCAGCACATAGCTCATGAGGTGGCCGTAGAAGCCCCTGAGCCCCTCCACGAACTTCATCGCCTCCCGCTCATCCCGCGCCACCTGCACGCGTCCCCGATCTTCGCCCTCATTCCCTTTCATCTCGCTCTCCTGCAGTTGGGTCACATCGAGCTCGAAGACGGCGGCCAGGGCCTTGAGGGATTCCAGTCCAGGTTGCTGGCCCTGCTCTATTCGCTGAATGGTGCGAACGCTCAGGCCAGTGAGGGTCGCCAGCTGTTCCTGGGACCATCCCCGTTGCAATCTCAACTTCCTGACGATCATCTTGCGCTCCTTGTGGTGATTGACAGGGCCAGCATAGGGAAAGGGGATGAGAGGGGACACGACAGATGGCCGACACTCACCTGACTTCCTTTAAAAATCATAAACTTACCACCACGCAATCGTGGCTTTTGCACCCCGAGCAGCCAGGCTTGGCGTGCCGCTGGCGGCCAGGCGTCGCGGGGGGTTACAACCCCTGCATCAGCTCGGCACCAATCTCGAAGGAGCGCAGGCGCGCCTGATGATCGACGATGGGGCCGTTGAACATCAACTCGTCCGCTCCGGTCTCTGCCAGCAGAGCCTTGAGGCCGTGGCGTACCCGATCCGGCTCCCCCACCAGGGAGCGAGCCAGAGTCTGCTCCATCGCCATCAATTCGCGGGGAGACCACTCATCCCCCAGCGTCTGCACCGGCAGTGGCAGCTTGCCGGCATCCCCCCGGTAGAGACGCAGGAACTGCTGCTGCAGGGTGGTGAACAGGAAGCGGGCCTCACGGTCGGTGTCGGCGGCGATCAGATTGACGCACACCACCGCATGGGGTTTTGGCCAGCGGGCAGAGGGACGGTATTGGGTACGGTAGATCTCCAGCGCCTGCAGCAACATGGCGGGAGCGAAGTGGGAAGCAAAGCCGAACGGCAACCCCATGGCCGCAGCCAGTTGGGCACTGTAGAGGCTGGAGCCCAGCAGCCAGATGGGCACATGGAGTCCCTGACCCGGCACCGCCTGCACGGCACCGACCTCGTCGCCAAAATAACTCATCAGTTCGCGTACATCCGCCGGGAAATCATCCACCTCGCCGCTGCGCTGGCGGCGCAGCGCGTGCATGGTGCGCTGATCGCTGCCAGGGGCGCGGCCCAGGCCGAGATCGATGCGATCCGGATAGAGGGAACTCAGCGTACCGAACTGCTCCGCAATGACCAGGGGGGAGTGGTTCGGCAACATGATGCCGCCAGCCCCGAGCCGCAACGTCGTGGTGCCCCCGGCCAGGTGGCCAATCAGCACCGCTGTGGCGGCGCTGGCAATGCCCGGCATGTTGTGGTGCTCCGCCAGCCAGTAGCGGTGGTAACCCCAGCGCTCCGCATGGCGAGCCAGATCCAGCGAGTGGCGAAACGACTCGGACGGCAGGCCACCTTCGGGAACGGGCACCAGATCCAGCACGGAATAGGGGACGACAGACATGGGACACTCCATTGGTTCACAGGGCGTTTATCAGGGGAGCAATGTAGCACGAGATATCTGAACGAATCATCTCACCACAGGGCAAGGGCGCAGCGCGAAGGCTGGCTGTTGATTTGGGGCCGAAGAGCGCAAGATCGAGTCCTAGGCTTTTTGTCATCCAGCAAGCACACTGTTAGGTGACCAATACGGCGATCGCCAGGGGACAAGGATCCGTCCATGACAAACGCAAGTCTCAGTCGCAGACCCTTTTACGTACACATTGCCACCCTTTTCATCCTGCTCTTCTCCTTGCTGGGGGGCGCCCTCATCGTGCTGCAGTTCCAGCAGGGCATGCAGCAGGGGCTGGAGCACGAACGTCAGAGCTTCCAGCAATACCGGGAGCAGCTTGCCCTCGCCATCAAGCTGAACCAGCGACCGGCCCGCATGTCCCTGAATCTGCTGCGCAGCGGCCAGCTGTCCGCCATGACAGACCTCGAGACGCGGCTAGCCTTCCTGCCCCAGCTGGCGGAAGTGCTGGCCAACAGTACCAGTTACGGTGCCATCTATGCCGGTTACGAGGACGGCGATTTCTTTCTGGTACGCAAGCTGACCGAACGGGCGAGAGGGGTGCTGGAGGCGCCTCCGCCCGAGAGCCGCCTGCTGGTCCAGAGCCTGCATCAGGGACAGGGAAAGTTCCTCTATTTCGACCAGCGGCTGCGGCTGCTGGAGCGGCGCCCCATGCCGGACTACCGTTTCGATCCTCGAGATCGGGGCTGGTACAAGGAGGCGCGCTGGAGCACGGGCATCATAGTGACCCACCCCTACCTCTTCTTCACTACCCGGGAGCCAGGCATGACACTGGCGGTGGAGAGCGACGATCGCCGGGCGGTGATCGGGCTCGATGCGGGCGTGGAGGGGCTCTCTTCCCTCATCGGCGAGTTGCCCCTGCCCGGTCACAGCCAGCTGGTGCTGTTTGACGAGGTCGGGACCCTGCTGGCCACGGATCCCGAGCGCCTCCCAAGCTTCGAGCAACTGAGCCGCCTGCCCATGCTGTCGGCCCTCAATCACCCCATTCTCACCAGGCTGCAACAGGAGATGGCCGCGCGGCCTGCCCTGCTGCATCACCCCGCCGAGCTGACCCTGGCAACGGTTCAGGGTCAGGAGTGGCTGGTCAATCTCTCCTCCCTCGGGGAAGAGTCCCCGTTTTATCTCGCCCTCCTGGTGCCCACCGAGGTGCTCACCGCCCCGGCGCGCCAGGATGCGCTGCACAATCTCGCCTGGGCCCTTGCCGGTCTGCTGCTCCTGCTGCCCGTCATCTGGCTGGCTGCCCGGCGCACTGCCGCCCCCTTGCTGGTATTGACCGGGGAGGCTGAGCGGATCCAGCACTTCGACTTTGGCGAAAGCCCGGGGCCGGATTCGGCAATCCGCGAAATTGACGACCTCGCCCGCGCCATGTCCAGCATGCGCCTGACCCTCGGCAATTTCATGAACATGGGCCGGGCACTGGCGGCAGAGCATCGCTTCGATTCATTGCTCAGCCGCATCCTGCACGAGACGGTGGCGGCTGCCCAGGCCGAGGGCGGCTGCCTCTTCCTGGCCCAGGAGAGCGAGATGCAGGCCGTTCATGCCATCTGGCAGGGGCAGCCGCTGGCGTGCGAACAGGT
Source organism: Aeromonas sp. Prich7-2 (assembly GCF_017939255.1). Taxonomy (NCBI): domain Bacteria; kingdom Pseudomonadati; phylum Pseudomonadota; class Gammaproteobacteria; order Aeromonadales; family Aeromonadaceae; genus Aeromonas; species Aeromonas sp. Prich7-2. The sequence continues at coordinate 71,444 of NZ_JAGKRI010000003.1, read as the reverse complement.
ACAGTGGCAGGCGGCGCTGCTCGGCGGACTCTACCACACGGATCGCCTCAGCCTGCCCCTCGACGAGGCACAGTGGGCCCGCTACCTCACCGACTGGGGCCCCTTCCCCGGTGCCTGCCAACTGCTGGTCGAGCCCCTTCACAACCACCGTCAGGAGCTGATCGGCTGCCTGCTGCTGATCCTGCCAGACTGCTCGGCCCGCGAACTGGCCTCGCGCATCAGCCTCATCGAGGCACTAGCGGGCACCTCCTCCTCCGCCATCGAAAACCAGCGCCTGCTGGAGGAGCAGAAGCAACTGCTGGAAGCCTTCATCGAGCTCATCGCCGGTGCCATCGATGCCAAGAGCCCCTACACCGGCGGCCACTGCCAGCGGGTGCCGGAACTGGCCAGGATGCTGACCCAGGCAGCCTGCTCACAGCAGACGGGGCCCTTTGCCGATTTCCGGCTCAACGAAGAGGAGTGGGAGGCCATCCATATCGCGAGCTGGCTGCACGACTGCGGCAAGGTCACCACCCCGGAGTTCGTGGTGGACAAGGCGACCAAACTCGAGACCATTTACGACAGGATCCACGAGATCCGCACCCGCTTCGAGGTGCTCAAGCGGGATGCCCACATCGAGGCACTCTGCGCCCTGCTGCCCCCATCCGGGCAGCAGGCCGCCCTCGAGGCCCTGCTCCCCCTCTGGCACACCCTGGATCAGGAGTTTGCCTTCGTGGCCGAGTGCAATCTGGGGGGCGAGTGGATGGCGCCGGAGAAACTCGCCAGGCTGGATGCCATTGCCAGCCGCACCTGGTTGCGCACTCTGGACGATCGGCTCGGTATCAGTCAGGAGGAACGCAAGCGCCACCAGGAGGCCCCCTCTCCCCTCCCCTGCCGAGAGTCGCTGCTCGCCGACAAGGCGGTCCATCTCATCCCTCGCCCCGAGCACGACAATCTCGCCCGACACAACCCATGGGGCTTCAAGGTGCGGGTGCCCACCCACCTCTACAACCGGGGGGAGCGCTACAACCTCGCCATCGGCCGTGGCACCCTCACCGAAGAGGAGCGCTACAAGATCAACGATCACATCATCCAGACCATACGCATGCTGGAGAAGCTCCCCTTCCCCCGCCATTTGCGCAAGGTGCCGGAGATTGCGGGGGGCCATCACGAGCGGATGGACGGCACGGGCTATCCGCGCCAGTTGCAAGGGGGGCAGATGAGCATTCCCGCCCGCATCATGGCCATTGCAGACATCTTCGAGGCGCTGACGGCGAGCGATCGCCCCTACAAGTCTGGCAAAACGGTCTCCCAGTCCCTGACCATCATGGTGAAGATGGTGCAGGAACAGCACATAGACCCGGCCCTGTTTGCCCTCTTCATCGAGAGCGGCATCTGGCGGGACTACGCCAGACGCTTCCTCGCCCCCGAGCAGCTGGACGAGGTCGAATGCCAGGCCCTGCTGGCAGGATCACACTGACCTTCCGCCAGCACTCGCCCATAAAAAAACGGTCAACCCGGGTTGACCGTTTTTCGTTCCACTTCGCCCCTTAGAACAGCAGGTGCGCCACACCGGCAATCACCGGCAGGGTGACCAGGGTGCGCAGCAGGAAGATGACGAACAGCTCCCACAACTTGACCGGGATCTTGCTGCCCAGCAACAGAGCGCCCACTTCCGACATGTAGATGAGCTGGGTGACCGACATGGCGGCGATCACGAAGCGGGTGATGTCGCTCTCGATGGTGGAGGCCAGCACCGCCGGGATGAACATGTCGGCGAAGCCCACCATGATGGTCTTGGAAGCAGCTTCCGCCTCCGGCAGTTGCAGCAGCTCGAGCAAAGGCACGAAGGGCGCCCCCAGCCAGTTGAACACCGGGGTGTGCTCCGCCAGCATCAGGGCACAGGTCCCGACGGCCATCACCACCGGCAGCACGCCAAATACCATGTCCAGGGCGTTTTTCACCCCTTCACGCGCCACAGCGCCGAGATCCGTCATGCTGTCGGCCTTGGTCAGGGCACGATGGTAGCCGTAGCTCAGTACGCTGTGCTGATGGGGGATGGCCTCCTGCTTGCGGCACAGGGGAGTACCGTCGCTGTAGACATCCTTCTTCCAGGAGAGCGGCGGCAGGCGCGGTACCACGATGGCGGCCACCACACCGGCCAGGCAGACGGTCAGGTAGAAGGGGACGAACATATGCTCCAGCTTCACCTGGGAGATCACCACCAGACAGAAGGTGATGGAGACGGCGGAGAAGGTGGTACCGATGACGGCCGCTTCCCGCTGGGTGTAGAACTTGCCTTCATACTGCTTGCTGGTCAGCAGGATCCCGACGCTGCCATCACCGAGCCAGGAGGCGAAGCAGTCCACCGCAGAACGACCCGGCAGACGGAACACCGGACGCATGATGCGGGTCATCATGGTACCGACAAACTCCAGCAGACCAAAATCCAGCAGCAAGGGCAGCAGCAGGCCCGCAAAGATGAAGACGGAGAACAGTACCGGCAGCAGATCGTGCAGCACCAGGCCGCCGGTCGCCCCTGAGCGCAGCACCTCGGGACCGGCTTCAAAGAAGGTCAACAGCACGAAGACCCCGCCCAGCACCCGCACGCACGCCCAGAAGGGGGAGACGTTGAACAGGCTGTTGAGGAAGGGGCGTTTTACCAGGATCGCCGGTTTGAACAGCCAGGCGATCAGGGTCATCAGCATGGTGGTGGTGATGATGGCGCTGACCATGGCCACCAGATGATCGGCAAACACCGTTTGAACCAGTTTCGCCAGCACGGCGACGGGAATGGTGACATTGCCGTCATAGATGACCGGGGTCATGAACAGCAGTATCCCGATCAGTGACGGGATCAAAAACATCAGCACGTTGCGGCGAGTACGGATTGCCGGTGCTTCCAGGGTCTTTTCCAACATATAAACAGCCTTAAATGTGACTTTTCCTTCAGCCGGGCCGCCTGCATACTCATGCCCTCGCCCGGAAAACGGGCGCAAGAATAACCCAAAAAACTGCACAAACAAGCCGTTAATTGATCATTTCAAGCATAAATATTTTATCAGGCGAACCATCCATAAGAACAAACCAAAACAGTCATGCATATCGATTCAATTTGAATGGTTAGCATAATGTTTCATGCAGGTTACATTCAGGTGCGCAGTATAATCCGCAGCCACTGTCAGGCAATAAGAGACATGAAAAATATATCTATAGGGTGATCCCGTCGATCCTCCCATAAAAAAAACCGGAGCCTGTCTGGCTCCGGTCTTATCACGAACATGATGCTCAATCGCGAACGTAAATGACTTCGACGCCGTCGTCGTCCTCATCGTCCCAGTCGTCATCGTCCAGGCCATCATCGAAGGCCTTGGACGCCGCCAGGGCATCGGCTTCCGCCTTGGCCAGCTGGTTCTTGTGATAGTCATCCCACTTGAACTCCACCTTCTCGATGGCGTCTCTGGCATCTTCCGCCAACTGACGAGGCATGGTATCCAGCAGATCCAGGATGTCGTAGCACACCTTCTTGGTGCCTTCCTTGCTGATGGCGGTGATGGCGTAGACCGGACCTTCGTGGTTGAGGGCTGCCTTGACTCTGTCCATCACTTCCTGAGCCTCTTCTTCCAGGATCAGGTCCATCTTGTTGAACACCAGCCAGCGCGGCTTGCCCGCAAGCTCGGGGCTGTATTTTTCCAGCTCCCGGACGATGGTCACAGCGTTCTCGGCAGGATCGGAGCCATCCACCGGGCAGATGTCCACCAGGTGGATCAGGACGCGGCAACGCTCCAGGTGCTTGAGGAAGCGGATCCCCAGGCCTGCACCCTCAGCAGCCCCTTCGATGAGGCCGGGAATGTCTGCAATGACGAAGGAGCGGGAGTTCTCGCCACGTACCACACCCAGGTTCGGTACCAGGGTGGTGAAGGGGTAGTCTGCCACTTTCGGACGGGCCGCAGAAACGGCGCGAATGAAGGTGGACTTGCCTGCGTTGGGCAGACCCAGCATGCCGACATCCGCCAGCAGCAGCAGCTCCAGCCTCAGGGTACGCACTTCACCCGGGGTGCCGTTGCTCTTCTGGCGCGGCGCCCGGTTGACCGAGCTCTTGAAGCGGGTGTTGCCAAGGCCGTGGAAGCCGCCCTTGGCAACCAGCAGCTTCTGATCGTGACTGGTCAAATCCCCCAGCAGTTCGCCGGTGTCTTCATCGGTGGCGCGGGTGCCGACCGGTACTCGCAGGATCTTGTCCTTGCCGCGACGACCGGTACAGTTGGCACTCTGACCGTTCTCGCCACGCTCGGCGGCGTGGAAGCGCTCGAAACGGTAGTCGATCAGGGTGTTCAGGTTTTCATCGGCCACCAGATACACGTCGCCACCATCACCGCCGTCACCGCCGTCCGGGCCGCCGTTCGGGATGTACTTCTCGCGGCGGAAGCTCACACAACCGTTACCACCGTCACCGGCATCGACTCGAATCTGGACTTCATCAACAAACTTCATAGGTAACCGTCACCTTAATTCGAAAAACCGATACGCAATTATAGTGATACGGGCCCCTTCGGGCGAGGCGCATCTGGCCGATGAGGGCTGTCAGCGCCGGCTCATCCGCGTGCCGTTTTTTCGTCAAACTCATCAGAAAAACAAAAGCCCCGCCAGGTTGGCGGGGCTTCGGATCCTTGCGGTCCGTAATTACTCAGCAACGATGCTGACGTACTTACGATTCTGCGGACCTTTAACTTCGAACTGCACTTTACCGTTCGCGGTAGCGAACAGAGTGTGGTCCTTGCCCAGACCAACGTTCTCACCAGCGTGGAACTTGGTGCCGCGCTGACGAACGATGATGCTGCCAGCCAGAACTGTTTCGCCGCCGAAACGCTTCACGCCCAGGCGTTTAGCTTCAGAATCGCGACCGTTGCGGGATGAACCGCCAGCTTTTTTGTGTGCCATCTATCGGACTCCTCTAATTAAGCGCTGATGCCAGTGATTTTGACTTCAGTGAACCACTGACGGTGGCCCGCTTGCTTACGGTGGTGCTTACGACGACGGAACTTGACGATAGTCACTTTCTCGCCACGGCCGTGAGCCACAACTTCAGCCACAACCTTGCCACCTTCAACGAAAGGAGCACCTACTTTGAAAGTGTCGCCTGCAGCAACCATCAGCACTTCGTTGAAGTCGATGGTAGCGCCAGTCTCAACGTTCAGCTTTTCCAGACGAACGATTTGACCTTCGGCCACACGGTGTTGTTTTCCGCCGCTTTGGAATACCGCGTACATTTGATTAACTCCGTAAAGGCGTGTCTTTTGCTCAAGGCCAGACACGCACAAAAACCTATAACAATGGGCGGGCATTCTACGCAGAACGATTTGCCGAGGCAAGGCCAATTTAGCAAAAAGTTTATTTTGTGCGCATATCTGCCCCCGTGAATAAACGCCTAACTGTAACCCATTGTGAAATCGTGTAGAATCCCCGCCATTGCTAAAAACGCAGTAAATGCTGCCGTCACGTTACGAGACTTATGGACCAACAGACTATCCGTGCGCTCTGTGCCGCCGACATGACGGCGGTCAATGAACTGATCCTGGCGAGGCTCCAGTCTGATGTCAGCCTGATCAACCAGCTGGGTTTCTATATTGTCAGTGCAGGCGGAAAACGGATGCGCCCCATGCTGACCGTGATGGCCGCACGCGCACTGGGCTATGAGGGTGAAGATCACCTGAAACTGGCCGCCATCATCGAGTTCATTCACACCTCCACCCTGCTGCACGACGACGTGGTCGACGAATCCGACCTGCGCCGCGGCCGGGAAACCGCCAACGCCCTGTTTGGCAACGCCGCCAGCGTCCTGGTGGGTGACTACCTCTACAGCCGCTCCTTCCAGATGATGAGCGAACTCTCCAACCTGAAGGTGATGGAGATCCTCTCCGATGCCACCAACACCATCGCCGAAGGCGAAGTGCTGCAGCTGATGAACTGCAACGATCCGGATACCACGGAAGAGAGCTACATGACGGTCATCTACTGCAAGACCGCCAAGCTGTTTGAAGCTGCGACCCGACTCGCCGCCGTGCTGACCCATCAGCCCGAGCCCGTCGAGCAGGCCATGACCGACTACGGCAAATACTTGGGTACCGCGTTCCAGATCATCGACGACGTGATGGACTACTGCTCCCAGAGCGAGGAGATGGGCAAGAACGTGGGTGACGATCTGGCCGAAGGCAAGCCGACCCTGCCGCTGTTGCGCGCCATGGAAGTGGGTACCCCGGAAGAGCGTCAACTGGTGCGCGATGCCATCGAGCACCGCAACGGTATGGATCACCTGGAGCGTATTCTGGGCATCCTGGATCGCACCGGTGCCCTCGAATACTCCCGCCAGCGGGCTCGGGAAGAGGCTGACAAGGCCATCGCCGCCCTCACCATCCTGCCGGACTCCCGGCACAAGCAGGCGCTGGAGACCCTGGCCCACATGGCGGTGCAGCGCAGCGCCTGATGCCAGCCGGCGGACAATAAAAAAGAGGCCAGAGGGCCTCTTTTTTATTGTCCGAATTCCCCGTGCCACTGTCGTATCAACACAGGCTCTAACGGGCCAACGCCCACAAGATGACGCCACCTGCCACCACCAGACAGCCGCCGATGCGGCGCAGCTGTTCCGGCGGCAACTCCCCGAGCAGGCGCAGCATCTGCTGCCATGCCCTGGGAGCAAGCAAGGGCCCCAATCCTTCGAAGAGCAGCAGCAATCCCAGCCCCATCAACATGGATGTCAGCATCACCTCTCCTTATCCCTGATCCCCTGCCGGTCTGTGGCCGGCAAACAAAAGGGCCTGAATCATCAGGCCCTTGGGTCATATCAACACATGTTTACTGCTTGTTGCCGTGCGGCGACTTGAGGTAGCGGAAGAACTCGCTGTCCGGTTTCAGGACCATGAGGTCGTTGCCACCGGCGAAGCTCTTGCGATAGGCCTCCATGCTGCGCACGAAACTGAAGAACTCCGGGTCCTTCTTGTAGCTGTCGGCATAGATCCTGGCGGCTTCGGCATCCCCTTCACCACGCAGTTGACGGGCATTACTCTCGGCGTCGGCGATCATCACGGTCACCTTGCGGTCGATGTCGGCACGCAGGATCTCGGCCTGCTCGCGACCCTGTGAACGGTGTTCACGGGCAACCGCAGTCCGCTCGGCACGCATCCGCTGATAGATGGAGCTGGAAACTTCCACCGGCAGGTTGATCTGCTTGATGCGCACATCCACCACCTTGATGCCGAGCTCGGAGGAGCGCGCCATCTTCATCAGGGCATCTTCCATCACGGTACTGCGCTCGCCGGAGACGATGTCCTTGATGGTGCGGTTACCGATCTCGGAACGCAGGCCGTTGTTGATCTTGCGCTTGAGCAGGTCTTCAGCCTGGATCTTGTTGCCACCACCGGTCGCCAGGTAGTACTTGGAGAAGTCCTCGATCTTCCACTTCACGTAGGAGTCGATGATGAGGTCCTTCTTCTCGGACGTAACGAAGCGATCCGCCTGGCCTTCCAGGGTCTGGATGCGGGCATCCATCTTGCGTACCTGGTCGATGAGCGGCACCTTGAAGTGCAGGCCCGGCTCGTACAGGCGCGGTTCACCGGAGTCGACCCGTTTCACCTTGCCAAACTGCACCACGATCCCCTTCTGTCCTTCATCGACGATGAAGATGGACGAGAAGCAGACCATGGCGGCCACAGCGATGACACCAATAGCTAGCTTTTTCATCTATCAGTTTCTCCCTGTGCTGAAACGATCACCGCCACGCAGCGGGGTCGGAGTGGAGTTGGCCCCTTCGTTGGACGGCTGGGCCGCCTCGACTGCCGGGGTGCCCGCAGGACGTGCCGGTTGCACGGCATTCGCCTTGCCAGAGAGCTTGTCGAGCGGCAGGTAGATCATGCTGTTGTTGCCAGCCGGCATGTCGACCACCACCTTGTTGGCCTGCTGATAGAGCTCTTCCATGGTTTCCAGGTAGATACGATCACGGGTCAGCTCGGGCGCGGCCTGATACTGGGGCAGCAGCTCGTTGAAGCGAGCGACTTCACCCTTGGCCTTCAACACGATCTGGGACTTGTAGGCTTCGGCCTCCTGCTCCAGACGTTTGACCTGGCCACGAGCCTTGGGCTCCACTTCACGGGCATAGGCTTCCGCTTCACGGATGAAACGCTGCTCATCTTCCTGGGCGGAGATGGCGTCATCAAACGCATCCTTCACCTCTTCCGGCGGACGCGCCGGCAGGAAGTTGACGTCCACGATCTGCAGACCCATCTGATAAGGCTCGATGATGCTGTCGATCACCTGCCAGGTTTCCTGACGCACCTTCTCACGACCCGTGGTCAGCACATCGTCCATCCGGGTGTGACCCACCACGTAGCGCAGGGCGCTGTCCGTGGCCTGGCTCAGGCTCTCGTCTGCATTGGTCACGCTGAACAGGTACTGCTCGGGATCGACCACGCGATACTGCACGTCCATCTCGACCCGCACCACGTTCTCATCCTGGGTCAGCATGAAACCGGACGCCGGCAGGGAACGGACAGACTCCACGTCCACCGGGATCACCCGGTCGATGAAGGTCGGTTTCCAGCGCAGGCCGGGATCCACGTTGTGGGAGTATTCGCCAAAGCGCAGCACCACGCCCCGCTCGGCTTCGCGAATGGTGTAGAAGCCGCTGACGACCCATACCACCACGGCCACCACCAGCGCGATGGAGAGGCCGAACTTGCCGACGTCACCACCACCGGATTTGCCACCACCGAGCAGACCGCCAAAACGACGGCTCACCTTGCGAAGCATCTCGTCCAGATCAGGGGGGCCCTGATTCTTGCCGTTGTTCCCCCAGGGGTCACGGTCTTTGCCATTGTTACCAGGCTCATTCCAAGCCATCAGCGTCTCCATTAATACATGCGGATGGATATCATCTCTATCGGGCCACAGAGGGGCGATGAAATCAGCAAACCAGTTATGTTCATCGACCCATCAATGCCTGATAAAGCGTTGTAAACTCTCACCTTCTTGTTTCATGAGGCGGTTCCAGTCAGCCAGTTGCAGGCGAACTTCCAGCACAAAGTCCCCCTCCTCGCTGAAACCTTCCTGCTCGATACCTTTCAGCCGATAGAGCGCACTGCGCAGTCTGGCGGCGGAAGGGGGCAGTTGCAGGGTGTGATGCACCATGGAGCCGGCCAGCAGTTCGGTCAGTGCCTGGAACAGGTATTCACTGCCCTCGCCAGTCTGGGCCGACAACCAGACTCGCACCGGTCGTCCAGCCTCATCCCGTTCAAGACCAGCCGGACGATCCCCCAGCTTGTCGATCTTGTTGCAGATCATCAGTTGGGGACGGTCATCCGCCTCGATCTCGGCCAGCACACGCTGGACCGACTCGATATTCTCCTGCATCTGTTCATCGGCGCAGTCCACCACGTGCAGCAGCAGGTCCGCTTCGCGAGTCTCCTGCAGGGTCGCCTTGAAGGCCGCGACCAGATCATGGGGCAAGTGCCGAATAAATCCAACTGTATCCGCCAGGATCACATCACCCACATCCTGGATCACCAATTTGCGCAGGGTGGGGTCCAGGGTTGCGAACAATTGGTCGGCAGCATACACGCTGGCATCTGTAAGTTGGTTGAACAAAGTGGATTTTCCGGCGTTGGTATACCCCACCAGAGAAACGGTCGGCACTTCGTTGCGGTTGCGGGCACGGCGCCCCTGCTCCCGCTGCTTGGCCACCTTGTCGAGGCGGCGCAAAATGGCCTTGATGCGCTCACGCAGCAGGCGTCGGTCGGTTTCAAGCTGGGTTTCACCCGGGCCGCGCAGACCGATCCCCCCCTTTTGTCGCTCAAGGTGGGTCCAGCCTCGCACCAGACGAGTGGAAAGATGGCGCAACTGGGCCAGTTCGACCTGCAACTTGCCTTCGTGAGTGCGGGCGCGCTGGGCGAAGATATCGAGGATAAGGCCTGTCCTGTCCACGACCCGGCACTGGAACAGACGCTCCAGGTTGCGCTCCTGGGCGGGGGTCAGGGCATGGTTGAAGATGACCACATCGGCGTCCAGCATCTGGACCTGGGACGCGATCTCTTCCGCCTTGCCGCTGCCGACAAAAAATTTGGCGCTGGGTGCGCTGCGACTGGTGGTGATCACCCCCAGTGCATTGACCCCGGCCGAGCTCACCAGCATCTTGAGCTCGTCCAGATCCTCCCGCTCGCCCTCATCGCTGAAGTTGACATGTACCAGAACGGCCTGTTCACCAGCTTCGTAACGGTCAAACAAGCGCTTGCTCCTTGACAGGTATCATGATGGATCTGAGTTGGCGAGTGGACTCGCCGCAGGATATCACGCCTCGGCTTCACCCTGCTCTTCACCGGCGGCGCCCGGGGCGTGCTGGTGATGGTTGACGGCACGGGCCGGCACCACGGTGGAAATGGCGTGCTTATAGACCATCTGGCTCACGGTGTTCTTCAGCAGAATGACAAACTGGTCAAACGATTCGATCTGACCCTGCAGTTTGATGCCGTTCACCAAATAGATAGAAACAGGAATACGCTCACGGCGCAGCGCATTCAAAAACGGGTCTTGGAGAGATTGCCCCTTAGCCATCTTTCTTTTCCTTATAGTTTGTTGTTTTTAAACACCGGATATTCAATATAACAACCTGATTATACAGGAGTGTCAAGCCGGACCAGCTTGGGCGACGACCCTGGCCAGATTGCCAGACTCACCAGATTCCAACCAGGTCACATCAGGCCAACCGCGCAACCAGGTCATCTGACGCTTGGCCAACTGGCGGGTGGCAACAATGCCGCGATAACGCATCTCATCATACTCCACTTCCCCCGCCAGGTAGTCCCACATTTGGCGGTATCCCACGCAGCGAATGGAGGGAAGATCCGGGGTGAGATCCCCCCGCTCGTAAAGCGCCCTGACCTCCTGCTCGAAGCCGCTGCCCAGCATCTTGTCAAACCGCTGTTCGATGCGCTGGTGCAGCACGGCCCGATCCCTCGGCGCGATGGCAAACTGCAGCGCCCGGTAGGGCAGCCCCTCTCCCTGTACCTGGGTCAACTCGGTGAGGGTCTTGCCGCTGATGCGGTAAACCTCGAGCGCCCGGCACAGGCGCTGGGGATCGTTGGGGTGGATGCGGGCACCGGCCACCGGGTCGATGCGCACCAGTTCGTCATGGAGCGCCTGCCAGCCGAGGCGGGCAGCCTCTTCCTCGATGCCGGCCCGAATGGCGGGATCGGCGGAAGGCAGCGGAGAAAGCCCCTCCAGCAGCGCCTTGAAATAGAGCATGGTGCCGCCCACCAGCAGCGGAATGCGACCACGGTCGGCGATCTCTTTCATCTCCCGCAGGGCATCCTTGCAAAAATCCGCCGCCGAATAGCTCATGGCGGGATCCAGGATGTCGATCAGCCGGTGCGGGGCCTGTGCCAGCTCGGCTGGCGTCGGCTTGGCGGTGCCTATGTCCATGCCGCGATAGATGAGCGCGGAGTCCACGCTGATGATGTCGCAGGGCAGGGCCTGGCACAGTTCAATGGCGAGATCCGTCTTGCCGGAGGCCGTCGGCCCCATCAGAAAAATTGCAGTCGGCAAGTCAGCCACGTTAAACACTCCCTTCGGCCGCCCCTTCACGGGCGAGCCGGCATAAAACTGGTCATATGGATGCAACAGACGACGAGACGCCGTCAGTTGCCATCGGCAAACTCGGCCAGCACGTTCGCCAGCGACAACGGGCGTACCATGCGAACGTCTGCCAGTTGGTCACTGAAATCGGCAACAAGTTCCGTCAACAACCGGGTGGCAGTGGCAAAATCGTATATTTTTTCGGCACTTATGCCTTGTTCCACCAACCACTGGCATAGTACCCCAGCCTGCGCGTCGGCATCACTGTCAGATCCGCTCTCGACCAATTGCAACAATTCGGGTAAGAGGCGGGCCAGATCGGTCTGGCGCAGCAGGGCGGGCACCCGAGTCAGGATCATGGTGTCGCGTCCCCCGCTTTTCAACTCCAGCCCCATGCGTTTGAGCAGACGTTCCCGCTCCTCCACCAGGGCGACCAGGTTTTTCGGCAGCTTGAAGGAGACCGGCAGCAACAGAGGCTGGGCCGCCAGCCCCTGGCCCCAGGCATCCAGCAGCCAGTGGCGCAACAACAGACGCTCGGCGCGCACCAGGGAGAGCAGCGCCAGTTGCCCCTGACGCTCCATCAGCAGATAGGCCTGCTCGACCAGGCTCAGGGCGCGCCACTCCCCCGTTCGGGCTGGCGTCTCGACGGCACCGCTCTCGGCTCCGGGCCGGGATGCCGGCGTCGCCACCTCGGGCAGGGTGGTAAGCAAGGCGCCCATGCCTCGCATCGCGGCCCGGCTCGGGGGTTCGGGAGGCTGGTAGTGTCCTCCCCTGCCACCACCGCCTTCCCGCACGCCGTCGCCATCTCGCGCAGGGGCAGGAGCCCGATAGCCGTGTTCGGCACCGTACCACTCGGTGCGCGGCGCCTGACCCGGATAGGTGATCTCCGGGCTGCCCGGCAGCTCGACCTGGGTCTCGGCCAGGGGGGCATCGGTGGCGCTCCCTGCCCCGTCCTGGCGCAGTGCGGTAAACAGCGCCTGGAAGATGAAATCGTGGATGAGACGCGCCTGATGGAAACGCACTTCGTGCTTGGCCGGATGGACGTTGACATCCACCTGGCGGGGATCCAGCTCGATATAGAGCACATAGGCCGCGAAGCGATCGGCGGGCAGCAGCTCGTCATAGGCCTGGCGAATGGCGTGATTGATGAGCTTGTCCCGCATCATGCGGCCATTGACATAGGTGTATTGCAGGTCGTTCTGCGGCCTGGCTCCTGCCGGGGTGGCCAGCCAGCCCCACAACCGCACGTCGCTGTGTTCGCTCGATACCGCCAGGGCATGGTGCATGAAGGGGGAACCGCAGACGGCGGCGAGGCGGCGCTCCTGCTCCGCCACCGTGTTGGCCGCCTTGTACTGGCGCACCACCTTGCCGTTGTGGCGCAGGATCAGGGTAGCGTCGAAGCGGGAGAGCGCGATGCGGCGCACCAGTTCGTCGATGTGGGCAAATTCGGTCTTTTCGCTGCGCATGAACTTGCGCCGCGCCGGGGTGTTGAAGAAGAGATCCACCACCTCCACCGTGGTGCCCACCGGGTGGGCTGCCGGCTTGACGGTGACGCTCATCTCACGCCCTTCCGCCTGGGCCTGCCAGGCCTCGCTCTGCTCTGCCGTGCGGGAGGTGAAGGTGAGGCGGGAGACGGAGCTGATGGAGGCAAGCGCCTCCCCGCGAAAGCCCAGGCTGTTGATCCCTTCCAGATCGTCCAGGGTCGCCACCTTGGAGGTGGCGTGGCGCGACAGCGCCAGCACCAGCTCATCCCTGGCGACACCGCAGCCGTTGTCACGAATGCGGATAAGCTTGGCGCCTCCCTTGTCGATGTCGATCTCGACCCGGTCAGCCCCCGCATCCAGGCTGTTTTCCACCAGTTCCTTCACCACGGAGGAGGGCCGCTCCACGACCTCACCGGCAGCAATCTGGTTGGCCAGAATCGGCGGCAATATACGGATTGGCATCGCTTGCTCCTGCAGATGAAAAAGGGGAAGAGGTGGACCTGGCGCCATCAATGCTCACCGCCCCTCCCTGCCATCGGCAGAGAAGGGCGGCGTTCTTCAGCCCGCGCTATTTTCGCGGAATATAGAGCACCTGCCCTATCTGGATGTCCCGCGACTTGAGCTTGTTGATCTCCACCAGTCGCGCCTGGCTCACCCCGTGTTTCTCGGCGAGCCGGGAGAGGCTCTGGCCACGGGTGACCACGTGGCGGATCATGTTGGACTTGTCGTTGCTCTGCACGCTGGCTACCGGCGCACTCGGCTCCTGGGCTGCGACCTTGTAAGGTTTGATCACGCCGGCACCGGAGGCGCTGCCGACACTGCTGACCGGGGCGCCGCCCTCACCGACGCGATAGGGCTCGCTCGCCGGCATCCGGTTGGTTACGACCTGCTGCGTTGGCTGGGCAGCCGGCTTGCTGACAGCGACCGGCTTGCTGGCAGGCGCCTGACGCGGCGGGGCGGCAACCTGGCCCTTGCCGGTGAGCATGGGCCCCTTGGTCGGATGGCTGCGGTAATAGTTGCGGATCCCCTCGAAGATGGCCCGGGCCAGCTGATCCTGATAGCTGGCGGTGGCCAGCAGCTTCTCCTCGGCGTGGTTCGAGATAAAGCCCGTCTCCACCAGTACCGAGGGGATGTCCGGCGCCTTCAGCACCGCCAGGCTCGCATGTTCCGGCGCCTTCTTGTGCAATCTGGCCACCCGGCCGAGCGAGCGCAGGATCTGGCGGCTGACGTCATAGCCTTCGGCCCTGGACTTGTCCATGGAGAGATCCAGGAAGGTCTGCGCCAGATAGGGGTTGGGATCAGACTCGGCCAATACCTTGCCAACGCCCCCCAGCAGCTCACCCTGCTTCTCCTGCTTCTCGAGCCAGCTACCCATCTCGCGGTTGGCGCGGTTGGTCGACAGCACCCAGACGGAGGCGCCGCGAGGAGTCGAGTTGTGGAAGCTGTCGGCATGCACCGACACCAGCAGGTCAGCCTTGGCCTTTCGGGCAATCTCGGAGCGTTTGTTGAGATCGACGAAGTAGTCGCCACGGCGGGTCAGCACGGCTCGCATGCCGGGCTCCCGGTCGATGAGGGCCGCCAGCTTCTGGGAGACCGCCAGGGTCACCCGCTTCTCGTAGGTGCGGCGCGGGCCGATGGAGCCCGGGTCTTCCCCGCCGTGACCAGGATCGATGGCGATGACGATGGCCTTGCCGTGTCCCCCGACGGGAGCGGGCTGCGCCGCAGCGCTCCCCTTCTCTTCATAGGGAAGATCGATCACCAGACGGTGGCCATAGGGGCCTGCCGGCGCCAGCGGGAAGACCACCGGCTTGATGGCAGAGCCGAGATCCAGCACCAGTCGCAGGCCGCCCTTCTCCAGCGGAGTGCTCTCGCGGATCTTGCGCACCAGCTCGCTCTTGTTCTCGATGCGGGCCAGGTTGGTGGCGTTGCTCGCCCCTTTCAGGTCGATGACCAGACGGTTCGGACCGGTCAGGGTGAAGTAGTTGAAATTGGGGGCGCTGCTCATGTCGAGCACCACCCGGGTGTTGTCCGGTGATGGCCACACCCGCACACTCTTGAGCTGATTGGCCCAGGTGGGCAATGCCATCAGGGAGAGAACAAAAACAAGGATCACGCGCACTGAGATGACAACCGTTCCAGAATGGCTTCGCCGATAGCAGTGCGGGCATCAATCTGCACCTCGCGCTGCTCGTTTGCATAACTCAGGGTGATCTCGAGATCCGGGGCTGGCAGCCAGCCGTCGCCCTTCTCTGGCCACTCCACCAGGCAGAGGGTATCGGCGGCAAAATAGTCGCGAATGCCCATGAACTCCAGCTCTTCCGGGTCCGCCAGTCGATAGAGATCGAAGTGATAGACCTGCCACTGGGCAAGCTCATAGGGCTCCACCAGGGTATAGGTCGGACTCTTGACCTTGCCCTCATGACCCAGTCCCTGTACCCAGCCTCGAGTCAGGGTGGTTTTGCCGGCCCCGAGGGCACCGTGCAGAAATACCGTGGTGGCCTGCTGGCACGCCTTTGCCAGACGGCCACCCAGCGCCACTGTTGCTGCCTCATCCGGCAGTGTCATCATCAAGGTTTTTGCCATGTTCTTCTTGTTACTTGTTACTGTGTCGGATTGACCAGACGACGGATCCAGGGCAGCAGATCCGATGCCAGCATGCCCCTCTCACCCTCGGCGGCGGCCAGATCGGCGGCCTCTGCGTGGATCACGGCCCCGAGTCGGGTGGCCATGCCCGCAGACCAGCCCTGAGCCAGGAGGGCGGCGATTATACCAGACAAGAGGTCACCCATGCCGCCACTGGCCATGCCGGGGTTGCCCTCGTCGCACAGGGAAATGCGCCTGCCGTCGCAGATGAGCGACCCCGCCCCCTTGAGCAGCACCACGCCACCGTAGCGCTGTTGCAGCCGCGAGACGGCCGCAAACCTGTCCCCCTCGACCTCGGCGATGGTGCAGCCCAGCAGGCGAGCCGCCTCCCCGGGGTGGGGCGTGAGCACCCAATTATCCTGATGACGGGGGGCCTGCGCCAGCCAATTCAATCCATCGGCGTCCAATACCAGTGGCACGGCGGCTCCGATGCCCTGTTCGAACCGGGCCCGGCCCCACCCATCCTGACCGAGCCCGGGGCCCAGTACCTGCACCGATGCCCACCCTTCATCCATGTCCGCCGGGCATCCCATCAGCTCGGGTTGAACCAGGCTGGCCGCCGGGCAATCCGGGTGCTGGCGCAGGCGTACCAATCCCGCCCCCGCCCGCAGACAGGCCTGACCCGCCAGCAGGATCGCTCCCTGCATGCCGAGGTTCCCCCCCGTCAGCAGTACCTTGCCGCTGTGTCCCTTGTGAGCCGAGCGCCTGCGCGGGGTCAGCAACCCCTTGAGGCTGGGATAATCGATCCGCTCGGCAGCGGGAACCCGTTCCTCCCCCGGCGTCACTCCCAGGGGATCCCGGTCGAGGTGGCCGACTCCGTCTACCCCGTCGGCGGTGAGCATGCCCTGCTTGATGCCGATGAAAGTGAGGGTGCGGGTGGCACGCACCAGTGCGCCCATGGCGCGGCCGGTGTCGGCATGGAGACCGGAGGGGAGATCCACCGCCAGCACGGGCGCGTTCAAGCCATTGATTGTTGCGACGATCTTTGTCATTGACGAGGAGAGGGGAAGCTGGACGCCGGTACCGAGCAGTGCGTCTATGACCAGATCCGGCGGCGGCAGCGTGGCGGGCAGCAGATCCTCGGCCATGGTCACGCTCCCCCCCGATGCGAGCCACTCTTCGGCAGCCCGCCTGGCATCTCCCCTCAGCAGGCCGGGAGCCCGGGCGGCAATCACCAAAGGCTCGAGGCCGATGCGCCGGGCAAGGCGGGCCAGCACGTAGCCGTCCCCGCCGTTGTTGCCAGGGCCGACGAAGATCCACCACTGACGGCTGTCGGGCCAGTGGTGACAGGCATAGTTGCACAGCGCAGTCCCGGCCCGCTCCATCAGCACATAGAGGGGAAGCCCCTCCTGCTCGGCCCAGCGCCGTTCCATGCTGCGGATCTGCTCGGCCCGCCACAGGGGTTGTGCTAGACTCTCCCACTCATTTTTGCGGATAGCGTCCCCGAACACCTCTACCATGACGGCCCCCACGTTTCATCATCCCATGACCCGGCAACTGGCACGCCATATTGCCGCCCTGCGCCTGCCACACTCCTGCAGGCAGAGGGGGGATGCTGCATGACGGCTGCCGAACTTGCGCAACTGGCCCACGATATCAAGCTCTGGGCAAGGGAGCTAGGATTTGACCAGGTCGGCATCGCCGACACCGATCTCACCCTGGAAGAGCCGAGGTTGCAGGCCTGGCTGGATGCCGGTTATCACGGGACCATGGACTACATGGCGCGCCACGGCATGATGAGGGCCCGCCCCCACGAGCTGTTGCCGGGCACCTTGCGGGTCATCTCGGTACGGATGAACTACCTCCCGTTCGAGGCGGGCTTTGCCGCCACCCTGCGCGATCCCACCCTCGGCTACATCAGCCGCTATGCCCTCGGCCGCGACTATCACAAGGTGCTGCGCAACCGGCTCAAGCAGTTGGGGGAGCGCATCGAGCTGCGGTGCGAAACCCTGTTGCGGGCGGCGGGACAAACCCTGGGCGAGTGGCGCCCCTTCGTCGACTCGGCCCCTATTCTGGAAAGGCCGCTGGCGGCCAAGGCCGGCCTTGGCTGGGTGGGCAAGCACTCGCTGCTGCTCAACGAGTCTGCCGGTTCCTTCTTCTTTCTGGGGGAATTGCTCATCGCCCTGCCGCTGCCCGTGGATGCCCCGGTGGAGAAGGAGCTGTGTGGCAAGTGCGTGGCCTGCATCAACATCTGCCCCACCGGTGCCATCATCGCCCCCTATGTGGTAGACGGACGGCGCTGCATCTCCTATCTCACCATTGAGAATGACGGCCCCATTCCCGAGGAGTTCAGGCCGCTCATGGGCAATCGCATCTATGGCTGTGACGACTGCCAGCTCATCTGCCCCTGGAACCGCTATGCCGATGCCAGCCCCGAACCCGATTTCAGCCCCCGTCCCGACCTGCATCGCCCTCCCCTGCTGGTGCTGTGGCGCTGGAGCGAGGCCGAATTTCTCAAGCACACGGAAGGCAGCCCCATCCGCCGCATCGGCTATCAGCGCTGGCGCCGCAACCTGGCGGTGGCCCTTGGCAACGGACCAGCCAGCAGCGAGGTCCTGGACGCCCTGCAACAGGCGCTGCCTGAAGCGGCGCCCATGGTGGCCGAGCATATCGAGTGGGCGCTGGCGACCCTGGCCAGGCGTCAGCAGGAAGAGAATAAAAAGACGCGATTGCTGATCCGCTGCATCGAAAAAGGTCTGCCGGATCACGCATAAGTGATCTGGCCCTTGCCGGATCGCAGCCATTTTTTCATGCTCTGCCGACCATTGAACATCGGCACAATAAAAGGAAGATTCTGATGCAGATGCTGGGAGTAGATATTGGGGGGTCCGGGATCAAGGGCTGCCTGGTCGACACCGAAACCGGGGAGCTGATTGGCGAACGCCACCGCATCGCCACACCGCAACCGGCAACCCCGGCCGCCGTGGCACACACCCTCAAGGCGCTGGTCGAGCACTTCCAATGGAAGGGGCCCGTGGGGTGCGGTTTTCCCGCCACCATCCACAACGGCATCGCCAAGAATGCCTCCAACATCGACAAGAGCTGGATTGAGACCGATGCCGCCCACCTGTTTGCCGATGTGACCGGCCTGCCCTGCCATGTCCTGAACGACGCCGATGCGGCCGGTCTGGCGGAGATGCGCTTTGGCACCGGGCAGGATCGCCAGGGGGTCATCATTCTCATCACCGTCGGCACCGGCATCGGTACCGCCGTCTTCGTCAATGGCCAGTTGCTGCCCAATACCGAACTGGGTCACCTGATGCTGGAAGGCATGGTGGCCGAACACTATTGCTCCGATGCGGTGCGCAAGCGCGAGGATCTTTCCTGGGGCCGCTGGGGCAAACGTTTCAACAAATACCTGGCTCGCCTGGAGTTTCTGTTCTCCCCCGACCTCTTCATCCTGGGGGGCGGCAGCGCCGCCAAGCTCGACAAGTTCATCGACAAGATTGAGACCCGGGCTCCCCTGGTGGCGGCCGCGAACCTCAACCAGGCCGGCATCATAGGCGCCGCCCTCTATGGCGCGGCCCGGCAAGGGGGCTGACCGCCAGCAACATCAGAAGACCCGGCCCGTGCCGGGTCTCTCTCATCCGGGCTCAGAGATCGTCGAGGCGATGAGCACCGTGTACCAGACGGGTCAGGCGGGATTGGGCCATGGAGGCCAGGGCTTTCAGCAGCGCCGCCGTGTCGGGCGTGGGGCACTCCCGGGCCAGACGTTCCAGCTCGCCGATGAGCCTCTCCTCCTGGCGTGACACCAGGGCCACTATCTCCGCGGGCTGGGTTGTGGCGGGCAGCGCCAGACGATCCCCCTCGGCCAGCAGATCCTCGCCAAACCCCTGATCCAGCCAGGTCTCCTTCACCGCGCTGCCCATCTGCTCGCGATAATCGTGCAGATGAGCCGCCGCGGCATCCTCCCGCCCTTGCAGATAGGCCAGCAACATTCTGCTGCGCTCAGCATCCACCCGGGGGATCTGGCGCCCGTAAATGTGCCCTTGCCGATGATGAAGCTCCTCGAGATAGAGCATCAGGTCCTTGATCTGTTGGAATCGCATCTCGCCCCCCTCCTGGCATCCACCTGCAGCCAGTATAGGGAGCTGGCATGTCGACACGGCCACAAACTGGTCATTTATTGTTCTGCATCAAGGAGATGGAAAAGAAAGCAGGAAAAGAGACGGCAGGAGGAAGGGGAAACCGGCAGCGAGACTGCCCGGACAACCGGGCACCTTGTCCGAAGGGGAGGCATCAAATCGACGACATAAAAGATATTTACCAGCTTATATTCGGACTAGAGTCATCAAATCGGAATCTAATATTGATGCTGGTGGTGATACCTCCACACCATAGTCAAATGGCGGGAATCCTTATCCATTTTTTAGACGTCTAGACGTAAAAACATGCGTTGACACAGCCATCCGGACATCTTAGCATCATCCTCCATGATGACAGAGCTACCCAGTGAAACCTCTGCCCAATTTACCCGCCTGTAGCGCCCTGTGCTTTAAGGCTGTTAGCACGGAAGAATCCATGATTAAGTTGATCGGTCTCAACAAAGTCTACGGTAAAGGCAGTGATGCCGTGCACGCCCTGCGTGACGTGAGCCTGCATGTGCCCCAAGGCAAGATCTTCGGGGTGATCGGTGCCTCCGGTGCCGGCAAGAGTACCCTCATCCGCTGCGTCAACCTGCTGGAGCGCCCCACCGAGGGGCAGGTCATCGTCGATGGCCAGGACCTGGTCGCCCTCAGCGAGCGGGATCTGACTCAGGCTCGCCGCCAGATCGGCATGATCTTCCAGCACTTCAACCTGCTGGCCTCTCGCACCGTCTCCGCCAACATCGCCTTCCCGCTGGAACTGGCGGGCTGGAACAAGGACAAGATCCAGAGCCGGGTCAGCGAACTGCTGGCCCTGGTCGGGCTGGAAGCCCGTGCCCACGCCTATCCGTCCGAGCTCTCCGGCGGGCAGAAGCAGCGCGTCGCCATCGCCCGCGCCCTGGCACCGGCTCCCAAGGTCCTGCTGTGTGACGAGGCCACCTCGGCCCTCGACCCGCAGACCACCCGCTCGATCCTGACCCTGCTCAAGGAGATCAACGCCAAGCTGGGGCTCACCATACTGCTCATCACCCACGAAATGGACGTGGTGAAGGGGATCTGCGACGAAGTGGCCATCATCAGCGACGGCCGTCTCATCGAGCAGGGGGAAGTGGCCTGGTTCTTCAGCAATGCCAAGACCCAGCTGGCACGGGATTTCATCCACTCCACCATCCACCTGGAAGTGCCTCAGGAGTATCAGGATCGGATGAGTAGCGACCGGGTGCCCGGCAGCTATCCCCTGGTGAAGCTCGGCTTTACCGGTACCACGGTGGATTCGCCGCTGATTTCCGAGGCGAGCCGCCGTTTCAACATCGACATCAGCATCCTGAGCGCAGACATCGAATACGCCGGTGGCGTCAAGTTCGGCTTCCTGCTGGCGGAACTGTTCGGGGACGAGGCCCAGTGCGAGGCCACCCAGCAGTTCCTCATCGACAACCACATTCAGCTGGAGGTAATGGGTTATGTCCGAAGCAATGATTAATCTGCTGATTTCGGCTCTGGGCGACACCCTCATCATGGTGTTTGCCTCCGCCCTGTTCGGCTGCCTGCTCGGCCTGCCGCTCGGCGTGGCGCTGCACGTGACCAAGGCGGGCCAGATCCTGGCCAATCCGCTGCTCAACAAGGTCCTGGGCGTCATCGTCAACGTCGGTCGCTCGGTGCCCTTCATCATTCTGCTGGTCGCCATCATTCCGTTGACCCGCTTCATCGTCGGCACCAGCATCGGCACCATCGCCGCCATCGTGCCGCTGACCGTGGGCTGCATTCCCTTCATCGCCCGCCTGGTGGAAGGGGCTCTGATGGAGGTGCCTGACGGCCTGCTGGAAGCGGCCAAGGCCATGGGGGCCAAGCCCCTGCAAATCATCGCCAAGGTGCTGCTGCCCGAGGCCCTGCCGGGGATCCTCAACAGCGTCATCATCACCCTCGTCACCCTGGTGAACTACTCCGCCATGGCAGGTGCCATCGGAGGCGGTGGTCTCGGTGATGTGGGTATTCGCTACGGCTACCAGCGTTTCGATCCCACCGTCATGCTGGTCACCGTGGTCATTCTGGTGGTGCTGGTTCAACTCATCCAGAGCGCGGGTGAGCGCCTGGTCAAACAATGTGATCATCGTTAATCGTCGATTTCTGACAGGAGGTTTTTATGAAATTGGGCATCAAATCCGCAGCAGCTGCGCTGCTGGCAACCCTGGTACTGGTCGGCTGCGGCCAGAAGGAAGAGAACAAGACCCTGAAGGTGGGCGCCATCGCCGGTCCCGAGACCGAGCTGGTTGAGACCGCGGCCAAGGTGGCCAAGGAAAAATACGGCCTGACCGTCGAAGTGGTCACCTTCTCCGACTACGTCACCCCGAACGTGGCCCTGAACGACGGCAGCGTCGACGTCAACGCCTTCCAGCACAAGCCCTACCTGGATGCCCAGATCCGTGATCGCGGCTTCAAGCTGGTGCCGGTCGGCAACACCTTCGTCTACCCGATCGCCGGTTACTCCAAGAAGGTCAAGGCCCTGTCCGAGCTGAAAGACGGTGCCCAGATCGCGGTGCCGAACGATCCGACCAACCTGGGTCGTTCCCTGATCCTGCTGGAGAAGCAGGGCCTGCTGACGCTTAAAGAGGGTGCCGGTCTGGAAGCGACCGTACTGGACATCGCCAGCAACCCGCGCAACTTCAAGATCGTCGAGCTGGAAGCCGCACAACTGCCGCGCTCCCTGGAAGACGTGGATCTGGCCATCATCAACAACACCTTCGCCGGTCAGATTGGTCTGACCCCGACCGAGAACGGCCTGTTTGTCGAAGACAAGGAGTCCCCCTACGTCAACCTGATCGTTGCTCGCGAGAACAACAAGGACGACGAGAAGGTCAAGGAGTTCGTTCAGTCCTTCCAGACCGACGAGGTCTTCAAGAAGGGGACCGAGCTGTTCAAGGGCGGTCTGGTGAAAGGTTGGTAATCACTCACTCTGGAAAAAAGGCCACGTCAAGCGTGGCCTTTTTTTTTACCCCCGTTATCATAGCCACAAGCACGGCAACACGAAAAACAGAACAACAATGAAGAAATGGTATCTGGCCTACTGCAAACCCAAGGAAGAGGCCCGCGCCCGCGCCCATCTGGCAGCCCAGGGCGTTGAATCCTATTACCCCATGGTCGAGATTGAAAAACTGCGGCGAGGCAAGCGCGTGCCCCAGCGCGAGCCCATGTTCCCCAACTACCTCTTCATCTACGTGGATCTGGAAGAGGTCACCCCGGTCACCCTGAAATCGACCCGGGGCATCAGTCGCATCATCCACTTCGGCAAGGAGTGGACCCCCGTCAGCAGCCAGCTGATCTACCGGCTCATGAGCCGGGACGACAGCGACGAGGCGCGCGCCAGCTATGCCCGTCTGCCGACCCAGGGAGACAAGGTACTTATCGAATCCGGCCCCCTCGCCGGGTTTGAAGCCATCTATCTGGAGCCGGATGGCGAAAAGCGGGCCATCCTGCTGGTCAACCTGCTCAACCAGGAGACCTGCAGCAGCTTCGAAAACCAGGCCTTCCGCCGCCTGGAGTAAACCGTCCTGTCGGCAGAAAGAGACACAGGGCAGTACACAAGACACCATCCCCCAGCTTCCGAACGGTCAGGACCGCACCTGCGGCGTGCATCCTTCCACCACCAGGTTTTCGGGCCGAAAAAAACGGGGCAGACCCAGAGGTCTGCCCCGTTTTTCTCTCCCTTGCGTCAGGCATCCAGTTCGAAGCGGCTGATGGCCGATGTCAGTCTCCCCGTCTCCCGGGTCAGGCGGGCGGCGATCTGCTCCCCCTGCTGGCCATGCTCGCTGGACTGATGGCTGAGCCCGGCAATCTCCTCCACCGTGCCCGCTACCTCCTGCGCCGCCCTTGACTGCTGCTCGGTGGCGGTGGCGATGGCGGCAAGCTGGCCGCTGAGATCCTGCACCAGCGTCGCCATCGACTCCAGGGTCTCGGTCACCGAGGCCACGGCGCCGCGCCCCTGCTCCACCAGCAGGGTGCCGCTGCCCACGGTATCCGCGGTCTCCCGGGTCTGCTGCTGGATGCTGGCAATGGTCTGGTTGATCTCCATGGTCGATGCGCTGGTGCGGCTGGCCAACTGCCTGACTTCATCGGCCACCACGGCAAATCCCCGTCCCTGCTCACCGGCCCGCGCCGCCTCGATGGCCGCATTGAGTGCCAGCAGATTGGTCTGCTCGGCGATGGTGGCGATCACTTCGGTGACCCTCCCCACCTGCTCGCTCTGGCTGCTGAGCTGCGTCATCGCCTGGTTTGCCTGGGCAATCATGGCACCAATCTGCGCCATGGTGGTCCCCATGCGGGCGAGGGCCTGCTCCCCCTCCCTTGCCTGTTGCTCGGTCTGGCGAGCCGCTCCCGCCGCGTCCGCAATGTTGCCCGCCACATCCCGGGTACTGACCGACATCTGCTCGATGGCCGCTGCCACCGCATCGAGCCGCTGATTCTGGCTCGCCAGATCATCCACGATGGCATTGGTGGTCTGGCCCACCTCGCGGCCAGCCCCTTCCACCTGACCGACCGCCCCCTGGATCTCCCCCACCAGCTCGCGCAACTGTGCCGACATCCGGTTGATGGAGCCCGTGAGCCCTCCCAGCTCATCCTGACGAAGCACGGGCAAGGGGGTGACGGGGAGGCGGCCATCGGCCACCAGGCCCGCCCGTTTCACCAGGCTGGCGATGTCCCGGGTCAGGCGCCGGCTGAACAGCAGGGCCACCAGGGTGCCCAGCAGGATGACGCTGGTGGTGGCGAGCAGCAGGGTGCGGTGAATGGTCTGACTGGCGGCCGCCATCTCCCCCGCCATCTTGTCCACCTCGGCACGGGTATGGGTCACCTGGGTCGCCAGCTGATCCGCCAGCCGGGTCAGGGCGGGCTCTATCTCGGTGGCCATCAGGTGGTTGGCCCTGTCCCAGTCCGGGGCCTGGCGCTTCTCGATCACCTGGCCGACCAGCTCGGCAAAGGGGGCTGACATCTCTTCAAAGAGCGTCCAGAGCCCCTTTTGTGCCTCGGTGAAGTTGGCCTCCTGCTGTTTCAGCTCGGCCACCCGCTGCTGGTGGAACTGGTAGTAGTCCCGGTACTTATCCAGGTACTCCTTCTCTCCCGAGATGAGGAAATCCCGCAGGGCGGAGAGTGCATTGCCCAGGCTGTTGTAGGCATCCCCCACCTGCTTGAGCAGCAGGCGCCTGTCACCGGGCAACGTCGCCTGGGGCGTCGCCACCTCTTCATTGGCAAAAGACTGCAACTGATCGAGGGCCGATTCCGCCAGGGGGCCGGCCTCCAGCAGCATCAGGGTGTGGGCGGGCAGGTTCTCTTCGGTGTGAGCCAGGGCCCACACCTGCGACTGTGCCCCCTTGAAATCCTTGAGTGCCTGGGCCAGGTCGGGAGTGAAACGCTGGCGTTCGATGGCGTGCCAGGCCTCTTCCCACTCCTGCTTGATACGATCACCCTGTGCCGGATCCTTGCCGAGGATGAGATAGGCCCGCAGGGATGAGACGGTGGCAATCAGGGCTTTCTGGCTCGCCTCGTCCCGCTGCAGTGCGGGCAGGGCCTGGGCCAGCAAGGCATCTTGCGAGCCTTCGATCCGGCCGAGCTGATGATAGACAAGGGCGGAGGAGAGAATGATGAGCAGGTTGATAAAACAGAAGCTCAACAACAACTTGCTTGATATTTTCATGGCCATCCTTGGAATTCGTCGGGCATCCTGCCCGGGATTAGCGTCTGATGAGCGCGGGCAAACGAGCCTGCCAACCCTGATGCCATCCCAGCAGCTCCTCACGGGGCATGGGACGGGCGGAGAAGAAGCCCTGGCATTGATCGCACCCCAGCTTCGCCAGCAATTGCCAGGTCGCCTCATCTTCGACCCCCTCGGCCACCGATTTCAAGCCCAACTTGCGAGCCAGCTCGATGCTGGACTCGATGATGGCTAGGCGAGAGGGATCTTCATAGCAGCGATCCACGAAGGATCTGTCCAGTTTCAACTCGGTAAAGGGGAGCAGGGCGAGCTGCTGCATGGAGGAGTAGCCGGTCCCGAAATCATCGATGGAGAGACCAAAACCGTGCATCCGCAAGCGGGTCAGCACCTCCAGCGACTTGCCGAGATCCTTGACGAAAGCGCTCTCGGTTACTTCGAGGGTGATGAGCTCGGGGTTGATGCTCCAGCGCTGGCAGTGGCTGAGCAGGGTGTTGCACAGATCCCCCTCGATGAGGGAGGTGGTGGAGAGGTTCATCGACAGGTTCAGGGAGAGCCCGGTCTTCTCCCACAGGTGGCCGTCCCGCAGCGCCTTGCCGATGATCACCTCGGTGAGCGGGTCGATGAGCCCGTTGTGCTCCGCCAGCGGGATGAAACGGGCCGGCGAGATGAGGCCATATTCGGGGTGCTGCCAGCGGGCAAGCGCCTCCATGCCGAGCCACTCCCCGTTGTGAAAACCCACCTTGGGTTGATACCAGGGCAGCAACTGGTCCTGATCCAGCGCCCGGCGCAGCTCATCCAGGGTCAGGTGATAACCATCCTCTTCCTGGCTGCGCACCTGCTGGGGCCGCCAGGCACCGATGAGCTGCGCGATCTGCTGGGGAGACGCGGGTTTCTCGATGCGCCCCAGCACCTGCAGGCCATAGGCCCGGCTCATGCGCAGCACGGCATCGACCACGTCATCCTCCAAGGCGCTGCACAGCACAATGCCGCCGCGAAACCCGCCAAGGGAGAGGCGGCGCAGCAGCGCCATGCCATCCATGCCTGGCATGCGCAGATCGCAGAACAGGATGTCGACCCTGTGGTGCTGGCACTGTGCCAGCGCCTCCTCCCCGTCCTGCGCCTCCAGCAGGTTGCCGTAGCCCAGTCCGCGGATCTGGTGCATCAGGGCCTTGCGCTGGAAGTTGTGATCCTCCACCACCATGATCGCCAACTCATGCTGTGCGCTATTCATCGAGCCATAACCCCGTTTCACCTCTGATAGAGTCCATCAATGCCTGTACCGCCCTGGCCAGGTCATCGAGCTTGTCCAGTTGTTTCAATCTGGCCGCCGCCTCCAGCCGGGCCGCCTCCTCTGCCAAAGCCTGCTGTCCTACCATGCGCGCGGCCCCCTTGATGCGATGTGCCGTCTCCACCAGCGCCTGGGTATCCTGGCTGGCCAGCGCCAGCCTCATGTCCTCGCCATCCTGCTCGTTGGCTTCCAGGTATTCGCTGGCCATGCTGCGTGCCACCGCCTCATCCCCGAACAGGGTCAACCAGCTTATGCCTGGCAGTTGAACCCTGGCTTGCCGGGGCGCCTCCGAGGCGAGCTGTTCTTCCTGAGTCGGCAACCAGCGTCCCAGGGTCTGGCTCAGGGCATCCAGGCTGTAGGGCTTGAACAGCATGTCGTTCATGCCGGCATCACGCATCTGCTGGCTCGCCTCCTCAGAGGTATCGGCCGTCACCCCGATAATGGGAGCACTGTCCCCGGCATCCCGCAAGGCTCGCGTGAGGGCATAGCCATCCATCACCGGCATGTGGCAGTCGGTCAGCAGCAGGGCGAAGTCCTGCCCCTGCCAGGCGCGCAGCGCCTCCTCGCTATCTTCCACCACCTCGGACTCGAGCCCCAGGATAGCGAGCTGCCTCGTCAGCAATGCCCGGTTGACGGGGTGATCATCCGCCACCAGCACCCGCCCCCTGAGCTTCTCCCCCTCCATCCCCATCGACTGGCTCGCCTGCTGGTTGAACAGTGACTGGCAGGTTTCCAGCAACAGATCGGGGTAGAGGGGCGATTGTCCCAGTCGCCACCAGGCGTCGCCCCCCATTCGCCCCCGCAGGGCCTCATGGGGAGAGAGTACTATGCCCTTGAGGTTCGAACGCTGCAAACAGGCCAGCCAGTCACTGCCAAGGGCCTGCTCCAGGTGATTCTCCTGCGCCAGCAGATGCCCCTCGAGGGGCTGCTGCCAATGGTGTGCCTCCATGCGTACCAGTCTGGCGCCCAGCCTGGCCATCACCGATTCCAGCCCCTCATCCTCCCCAAACCACCACCATACCTGACCGGTCAGGGGCGGCGCTTCCCACTGGCACTCGGCCAGGGGCAGCGTGAAAGTCACGCAGGTGCCCATTCCGGGGGTACTCTCCAGGGTCAGGCTCCCCCCCATTTTCTGGGTGAGTTGATGACAGATGGCAAGCCCAAGCCCGGTGCCGCCAAACCGGCGGTTGGTGTCGGACTCCACCTGCTTGAACGGGATGAAGAGGGTGCGTTGCTGCTCCAGGGCGATGCCGATCCCGGTATCCCGGACCCGGAAGGCCAGCCGGTCGTCTTCATAATCCACCTGGATGGCGATCGCCCCTGCCTCGGTGAACTTCACCGCGTTGTTCAACAGATTGGAGATCACCTGCCCCACCCTTATCCCGTCAATGCAGGCCAGATCCGGCACCGTCTTCCCCCACTGCAGCGTCACGTTGAGCCCCTTGCCATAGGCCAGGGCCGCATGTCCCCGGATGACATCGCAAATCACCGAGGTCAGGCGGCAGTGATGGGGGTGCAGTTGCAACTGCCCGGCTTCCATCTTGGAGAAGTCCAGGATGTCGTTCACCAGATAGAGCAGATGGTTGGTGGAGGTCGAGATATTGCGCAACATGTAGCGCTGATCGTCGTCCAGCGCGCTCATTTGCAGCAGCTCCAGCATGCCGTGCATGCCGGAGATGGGAGTGCGAAGCTCATGACTCATGGTGGCGAGGAAGCGGCTGCGCGCCTGGGTCGCCTCCTCCGCCACCCGCCTGGCCTGGCGCAGCTCCAGCTCCTGGCGCTTGAGCTTGGTGATGTCCTGCACCACGCCGTTCAATATGACCCCTTCAAGCCCCTCCTGGTGAACGAAATGACCACGGATCTGCAAATAGCCCGCCTCCCCCTGACGCCGGATCTCCACCTCGAGATCCAGCGGCTGCATGCTCAGGGCATGACGATCCACCGTGGCCACGAAGTCCTCGTGCGCCTTGCCTGTCAGCCCCAGGATGGAGGCACCGGTGACCGCCATGCCGACCAGGTCCTCTTCGACCCCCACCATCTCCCTGACCCCTTGCGAGGTGTAGAGGAAGTGCCCCTTGCCCAGCCCAAGCCAGTGATACTGATAGACCAGACCCGGCATGCTGTCGGTGATCTGGGTCAGCCGGGTCTGCGCCTCCTGGGCCGCAAACCGCGCCTGCTCCAGCTCGGTCACGTCGGTCAGCACGGTCAGGATCCCGAGCCGCTTGTCATCGGGCCCCGCAAAGAGCCGCTTGGTGTAGATCATCTGGTGCAGGCGATCGTCATCAAACCGGATCTCGCCCCGGCCATGAAGCTCCTCTCCGCTCTCCCAGACGCTGGCATCCTCCTCCATCACCCTGGCGCGGATCGACTCGGGCAATCGATCCTGGAGCAACCGCTCATAGGAGCCCGTCAGGTTCTCCCCGCCGAGGAACATCTGCCGGTACGCCCGGTTCGTCATTGCCACTTCATAGCGCTCGTTGGTCAGCACCACCTGGTTGGGCAGGGCATCCAGCATCATCTGGACAAACACCAGCTGCTCCTCGAGCCGCCGCTCGGCCTCCCGCCGCTGGCTGATCTGGCGGCGCAACGTCCGGTTCCAGCCCATGAACAGCAAGAGGCAGAGCAGGAAAATGCCGCCGCCGAGGGAGGACCAGAGCAGCACCGTCTTCGGATCCAGTCCCGTCTGTATGGTCAGGGAGAGCCACTTTTTCTCCAGGGCGGAGAGCTCGTCGGGGGGAATGGCGATCAGCACCTTGGTGAGGATCTGCTGCAGCATGGGATCCTGCAACTGGGTCGCCATGGCGATGGGTACCCGCAGGTCGCTGCCGGAGAAGACCACCTGGTAGCGGTCGCTGAATCCCTTTTGCAGCGACTGCTCCAGGGTGGTGGTGCTCATCAGCACATAGTCGACCTTCTGCTGGTCCAGCAGGGGCAGCAATTCGGCATCGCTGGCCACCGGCACGGCGATGGCCCCCACCTCGTTCAGCAAGACCTGCTCCACCGAGCCCCCTACCATGCCCACCCTGTGCCCTTTCAGTGCCCTGGCGGCGGTGAGCTCGGCCATCCCCTGCCTCGCCACGACCACCCGGTTGATCGACGCGTAGTTGGGGGTAAAGCGGGCAAACTGCTGACGCTCCGCGGTGGGAGTCATGGCCGGGATGAGATCCAGCTTGCGATCCTGGAAGAGCGCCATGCTCTGGGCCCAGCTCCGGGTCGGCACCAGGGTGAACTGAAGCCCGGCACGCTGGCTCATCAGTGTCAGCAGATCGGCAATGAGCCCCTTGAGCCGCCCCCTGTCGTCCACCTCGCTCATCCCGGGCCAATCCGGGGCAACCCCGTAGCGGATGACCGGATGTGCTTGCAACCACGCCTGCTCCTGCGGATTGAAGACGATCTCCCTGCTCCTTTTCACCAGGGCATAGTCGAGGATGTCCCCCGCCTCCAGAATGGCGCGACGCTCCAAGGGAGAGATGTCCTCGAGGGCCCGCTCCAGCAATCCCTGCAAGACATCATTCCTGGGTGCCACGGCCATGGCGAGGGAGGTATCCCTCATCCAGTCGATCCTGGCCAGCGCCATGCCCGCCATGGCTTGCAGCCTGTTCAGCATGGGCAGCTCGGCCAGATAGGCATCCGCCTTGCCCTCCTTGAGCATGAAGATCGCCTCGTCCCGGCTGTCGGCCGTGATCAGGTTCGAGATCCCCAGGCGCAGCAGCTCATCGCAGGCGCTGACACCGAAGACGCAGACCCAGCGCACCCCATAGGCCTCCTCCAGGGAGAGGCTCTCCCGCCCCCCCGTCAACAGCACGGCCCGGGGCAGTGCCATCAGCTCGGAGGTAAATTGCATCTGCAGGGTGCGGGTCGGGCTCGGTGCCACCCCGATCAACATGTCGACCCTGCCATCCAGCAAGGCCTGCTGGACCGCCGCATTGTTGGCATAGGCACGGTAGCGAAGGCTCATCCCCAGCCTGGCTGCAATCTGGGAGGCGAACTCATCCAGTGGGCCGGTGAAATTGCCGCGCCCATCGGTATAGACATAGGGTGGCCAGGCCGCCGAAGGCATGCCGACGACCAGTTCATCATGGGTGGCAAGCCAGTGCAGTTCGTCCAGGGTGAAGTTGCTCTGGTCCAGTTGCGCCGGCGCAGCCGCAACCATCAGGCTCCAGAAAGCCAGACCACATAGCAGGATGAGACGACAGCAGCGGCGGAACATTATCAACTCCCATACGAAACGGAGGGGGATCATAGAGTGTTTGGCGCAATGTGCGACAACTAAATTGAGACAATGCTCATCAGGAAAGAAAAATGGCAGGCCCAGGCCTGCCATCCACCAGGTCGGGGGCCGGGCCCCCTCCCCTCAGGTTATTCGGTTCCCGAGCCGGAAACCGGTTTGAAACTCCCGCTCACGGATGTGGGCGATCTGCACTTCCTTGCCTTCCAGCCCGATGTCTTTGAGCAGGGCAGGTGAAAGATGCAGGTAGCTGACGCGACGCTCCAGCCGGGTGATCCTTTTTTGAACCAGGGTCTCTACGTGGCGCAGCAGGGCGAGTTCGATAGACATAATATTCTCCAGTTGAACGTGCGGTTCCCCCGGAGAGAGGTGATCACCCTGCGGGACAACCGCGGGTGATGAAAAAAGCAGGTGTTACCTGTCCCCTCCACGCGGCAAATAAAGAGCACGAGTCTTCGCGCTGCCAGAGCAGCGATCGAACGCAACGTTGAACATGGAATGTTGCATGGTCGTCTCCTTACCGTGTGAAAGTTGAACAAGTTGCCGCAGTGTAAAAAAACACCGAATTTTACGCAATATCTCTCCCACCCATATGGGTGGAATGCGGCCAAAAAGAGGTTCAGTCAAATCCCTGACAACAGCCGGAACTCCTCCAGCGCATAGGTATCCGTCATGCCGCTCACATAATCGAGCAGCAGCCGCACCCGGTAGTACCACTCCTGCTCGCTCTCCTTTTCGAAACGGGGATCCCGGCTCGCCACCGCCAGCCGGTACGCCTTGAGGTGTCGGGCAGAGAGGCGGTGGAACAGCCGCCGGGCGAAGAAGAGCTCGCTCCCGCCGTTGCCTGCGAGCAGCCGCTCGAACTGGCTGGCGGGCAGGGCCAGCAGGCAGGCGTAGGTGGAGAGCACCCCGCGCAGGGCGGCATAGCCTTCCAGCTCCAGCGCCTCCACCTCCGGGCGCATGAACACCAGCTCGCGAGCCACCCGCTTGAGGGTATCGAGTACCCGGGCTGCCGGAGCCTGGCCGTGCAGCAGCGCCTGGGGATAGGCCCCGCTCAGGATCTGATCGTGCTCGGCCACATAGGTATGGGCGGCCAGCGCCACCAGATCCCGGGTCAGATGCTGGCGAAAATGGGGGAAGAACCCCCGACCGGAGGCAAGCGCCTCATCGAGCAGGTCGGCCATGTAACCGCCCTCGTCCGCCTCGCGCAGGGCTGCCAGCAGTTCGCTCTGGGTGAGGATGTGCCTGTCCACCGCATCCTCGAGATCGGCGATGCAGTAAGAGATGTCGTCCGCCGCCTCCATGATGTAGACCAGCGGATGACGGCACCCCTCGGCCAGCCCCAGGCTCTGGCCGAGGGCACGATAGAGGGGTTGTTCGCTGAAGAAGATGCCGCGCTTGCTGGTCCAGCCGTGGTGCTGACCATAGCCCTGGGGATGGTGCAGGCCCGGCAGGGGCTGCTGCGGGTATTTGCACAGCGCCGCCAGCTGCCCCAGGGTGAGGTTCAGCTCGTGCAGGCTGTGCACCAGTCGCAGGCTCTGGGCATTGCCGTCAAACACCAGCAGATCCTGGCGAAGGGTTGCCCACTGGGCGCTCGGCAACTGGTCGTGGGCACGGGCGAAGAGGCCGTCCAGCTCCTGGGCAAGCCACTGACTCATCACCTGCTCACCGAAATGGCCAAACGGCGGGTTGCCGACATCGTGCAACAGGCAGGACATCTCCACCAGATTGATGAAGGCCCCCTCGCACACCACTCCGGCCGGCAGCGCCGCCAGGATACGGCGACTGATCTGGCGACCGGTCTCCTGCACCTCCAGCGAATGGGTGAGACGGCTGCGCACCGAGGCTTTCACATCGAGCGGGAAGACCTGGGTCTTCTGCTGCAACCGACGCACCGGCGCCGCCTGCACGATGCGGGTGCGGTCCTGCTCCGTCGCCTCCAGCAGGTCTTCGTCTCCCCAGGGGTGAATGCGCTCGGGGGGGATCAAACGGTCATACATGTCGTGGCTCCTTGCCTGAGGCGTCGTGTCTACGAGAGCAGCCAGCGCCGCAGGCGGGCGATGTCACCCGGGTATTCCCGGCGCAGGGTTTCAATCCAGTCTTCCACGTTCTCCCACCAGGCGGGGTGATCCGGGCTCTGGATAAGCTGGGCCGTCTGCTGCAACCGGCGCAGGCCGATGGAGCCCGCCGCCCCCTTGATCTTGTGGGCCTCCTCCACCACACCGGCCTGATCCCTGGCAATCATGTTGGAGTCGAGCACCGCCATGTAATCCGGCATCATCTTCTCGAACAGCTCGACGCTGGAGAGCAGCACCGGCTTGCCGACCGTGCTGGCGTAATCGGTGAGGAAGGGCAGATCCAGCAGGGCATCCTGATGGTGGACATCGTCCTGCTCGTCCGCCTCGTCCCCGGCGAGATCCGCAAACAGGTGGCCTATCACCTCCCGCACCGCCTTGGAGCCCAGCGGCTTGTTGATCACATCCTGCATGCCGTGATCCCGGTAGTACTGGCGATCGCCGGTGGCATTGGCGGTGAGCGCCACCATGGGGGGCAGGCTGTCGCCGTAGCGCGCGAGCAGTTGCTCCGCCACATCGAACCCCGTCATGTCCGGCAGCTGGATGTCGAGCAGGATCAAGTCGAAATCATCCGGGTTGGCCATGGCCAGCGCCTCTGCACCATCCCGCGCCACCTTGACCTGATGGCCGAGCTTGTTCAGCAGAGCGCAGGCCACGGTCACGTTGAGCTCCACATCCTCCACCAGCAGGATGTCGAGGGAGGGCATCTCTGGCTCCGGGGCTGCGGCCCTGGGCTCGACGCAGTCCACCTCCAGCTCGGCGGTGAAGCAGGCGCCTTCGCCCGGGTCGCTGTCCACATAGAGTTGACCGCCCATGGCCTGCACCAGCTGGCGGGAGACCGCAAGACCGATGCCGGTGCCGGTGGCGTGCTTCTTGCCCTGCACCTGATAGTACATGGCGAAGATCTTCTCCTGCTGGGCGCGGGGAATCCCCACCCCGGTGTCTTCCACCTCGAAGTGCAGCGCCAGCTTGCCCGGTTCATCAGCGGCGTGGGCGAGACAGCGTATGGTGACGCCCCCTTCATCGGTGAACTTGACCGCATTGCCCACCAGGTTCCACAGCACCTGGCGCAGCCGGGTGCCGTCCGCCATCACGAACTGGGGCATGTCGCCGTCCCGGTCGAAGTGCAGGTAGAGCCCCTTCTGCTCCGCCTGGATGCGCGACAGCGTCTCCAGCTCGTCGAGGAAGGCGGGCAAATCCAGCGGAGCCGGCGCAATCTCCAGCCGACGACGGTCGAGCTTGTCCAGATCGATGATGTCGTTGAAGATGTTGCCGAGCGTCACCGCGCTCAGGTGGATGGTCTTGAGCTGTTGCTGCTGTCTGGCATCGAGGGGCGTATCCATCAGCATCCGGCTCAGGCCCACGATGCCATTGAGCGGGGTGCGCAGCTCGTGGCTGATGGTGGAGATGAAGGTGGTCTTGTCCCGACTCGCCTTCTCCAGCTTGTCCTGGTACTGCTTGCGCTCGGTGATGTCGCGACCAAAGCCGAGCAGGCCGAGCCGCTTGCCGAAGCGGTCGAAGAAGGGCACCTTGCGCAGCTCGAAGTAGGCCTTGCGGCCATCAGGATACTCCAGCCACTGCTCATAGGTGAGCGGCTCGTTCTGGGCGAAGACCTGCTTGTCGGTCTCCACCACCTTGCTGGCGATGTCGTGCTTGTAGACATCGAACGGGGTCAGGCCGATGAGTTCCGCTTCCACC
The DNA here is from genome assembly GCF_017939255.1 of Aeromonas sp. Prich7-2. Classification (NCBI taxonomy): domain Bacteria; kingdom Pseudomonadati; phylum Pseudomonadota; class Gammaproteobacteria; order Aeromonadales; family Aeromonadaceae; genus Aeromonas; species Aeromonas sp. Prich7-2. The sequence goes on along the minus strand of NZ_JAGKRI010000003.1, from coordinate 36,647 downwards.
TTGCCGGTGAGCTCCTCCATGGCGCGGTTGCAACCGGAGAACTGCTCGTCCTCGTTGCGGTAATAGACCAGATCGGGGGAGCAGTCGATGAAGGAGCGCAAGAGGGCGGTACGCTCCCCCAGATGCAGCTGGGCCTTCTCCCGCTGGAACACCTCGTTCTCCAGATCCTCGATGGCTTGCTGGCGCAGGGTCTCGGCCCGGTTGGTCTCGGCGATCTGGGCATTGAGGCGGCTGATGTTCTCCTGTAACTGGCTGTTGAGCTCGAGATCCCGCTCGCGCATGTCTTGCAACTTGCGCACCATCCGGGTCAGCCGTTGGCGGGAGTCCTCCAGCTGATCCACCACGATGGAGAGAAAATAGACGGCCCAGGGGGTCACCAGCAGGCCGAAGAAGACAGAGCGCACCAGGTCGACGATGTCCACGGTGCCGCGCAAAAACAGGGTCACCCCCATCTGGATCGACACGGCCAGCACTATGATGGCGGTGGCCAGGAACATGCTGAAGCGCACCAGTCCCAGCTTGGTCATCAGGTCGACGTAATATTGCGCCCAGGATTTGATCTGCTTCATCTCGTTGTTTTCTCCCCTTTTCTTGCGCAAACAGGATACCAGTACGGCGCCATGAACTCTTGTCCGTCGCGTATTCAATTATTGATTAACGTCACACTCCGGCTGGGGTAGCATGCCTGCCATGCCTCAGTCAGCACCGGTTCCACCGGAATACCGGGGCACACTGTCACCCTTCTCATTCGTTATGTCAGGAGCATACCCGATGCGAAATCATGTTCTGTTGAGCCTTGGCCTGCTGGTCGCCACCACCGCCCACGCCGATCTGGGGGAGATCCCCCGCCAGACCGGCTGGTCCGGTTTTCTGCTGGGCGGAGTCAATGCCGGCAGCCACAAGTCCAACTTCTATGCCGGTGACGACAGCAACAGCCGTATCGATGATCTGGGCTCCCCCGGCCGCGAAAGCGGTCTGAGCCCGCTGCTCAATGCCGATATCCGCTACACCTTCGCCGATACCCGCACCCAGGTCTTCCTCGGCAACCTCATCCAGGACGCGGTGCGCTTCGACTTTACCCAGCAACTCGGTCTGCGCCAGGAGATGGGTGACAAGGGTATCGTCGCCACCTCCCTGGTGTTCAACCTCATGCCGGTGGAAGTGTGGAGCGATCCCTTCGCCACCGGCGTGGACCGCAGCGCCACCGATCTCACCTCGAAAGGGGTGCGCTTTGCCTGGGACAGGATCTGGGGCAGCAACGTCTACGCCACCCTGACCAGCCGGGAAGTGGAGCTCGACGAGGAGCGCAGTGGCCAGCAATATGACCTGACCCACGGCACCCACTACGCCTCCATGCTGAGCCGCAACGGCAAGGTCCACGACCTGGCTGTCTCCTACCAGTACCACTTCGGCGGCAACCAGCTGCTGGAGCCCGCCTTCCTCTACAAGGAGGCCCGCCTGGACGGGAGTGCGGAGAGCTTCAAGAACACCGGTCTGCAGCTGACCTATGCCAAGCGCGCCTCCCAGTGGTCCATCGTGAGCAGCCTCTACGCCGGCAAGCGCAAGTACGACGAGGCGAATCCCCTGTTCGGCCAGCGCGCCGATGCCAGCGAGTTCGCCCTCAATGGCACCTTCTTCTGGCACAACCTGTTCGGCATCAAACCCCTTGCCGCCACCTTCACCGCTGCCTACTCCAGTGCCGACTCCGACATCGACTTCTACGATGCCGAGGCGCTTCGCTTCAGTACCGGGCTGCTTTACAACTTCTGACCCGCCCCAAGCAAGGAGGCCACCCCCGGGGTGGCCTCTTCATTTGCACAACCCTCGACCATCAGATGCCGAGGGAATCCAGCAGATCGTCGTGCTCGTTGCTCGCCGGCGCGGCCGCCGGTGCCGGTTTGGCTGACTGCTTGGCCTGGGCGATCAGCTCGTCGGGATCCACCTCCTCCTGCACGCCGCCATCATGGATCCGGATAAACTCCGTCTTGTCCATGGCCAGCTCCAGATAGAAGATGTTGTTGCTGGCGGTGAAGAAGGTCACCCGGCGGGTCTCGGGATTGTCGAGGTTGGTGTCGACGCTCAGCATCACCTGCTTGTTGAGCGCCAGCATCTTGGGCTGGTTCTGGGTGATGTGGGTCTGCAGCTCGCGCCCCACCTTGGTGGTGAAGCTGCCGACAATCTGGTTCATCAGCTCGCCCATGACGTTGCTCACCTCGTCCGAGGTGTGGGAGATGGCGAGATCCTCCTTGGAGAGCCCCATGCTCAGCATGTAGCTCTGGTAGAGCTCCATGGCCGCGGCGGCGGAGAAGTTGATCACCACCAGCCCGGAGAAGCCGCCGTCAAACAGCACGAAACAGCCGATGTCAGGCTTGAGGCAGGTCTTGCTGATCCGCTGCACCATGCCGGAGAAGCGCACCTGGGTCTGGGTCGCCGCACTCAATACGCTCGTCACCGAATTGCACAGGCTCAGCAGCACGTCCTCTGTGGTCAATACGGCATCATCCTCGGATCTTGTCACTATCATGGAACCTTCCTGCTGATCGAAATAATGGGGCTGTCACTCGTGTCGCCCATGTCACCATGCACCGACGCGATACGCTAACAGATTGCGTGATCCCGGTGCCCAAAGCGCGAGCCACCTCTCACTTGACTGGATTATCAGTCAGAAATGGCTGAAATCCATCCAGGGTAGCCAGACGGGCTTGCCAACTGGCAGCCGCCCCTTGCAAGGCCTGCTCCTCATAGGGAATGGCGGGACAGGCACCCCAGATGGGGCCGGGCCAGGCCGCATCCGAGCTGAAGCGGGCCACGTGGTGCAGGTGCAGCTGAGGCACCAGATTGCCGAGGGCCGCCACGTTGATCTTGTCCGGGCCGAGTGCCCGCTCCATCAGGGTGGCGACGGCGCAGGACTCCTGCATCAACTGCTGTTGCTGCTCGGGGGCCAGATGATGGATCTCCCGCAGGTTGGCGACCCGGGGCACCAGAATCAGCCAGGGATACTGGCTGTCTTTGGCCAGCAGGACGCGGCACAGGGGCAGATCCCCCAGTATCCGGGTATCCGCCTGAAGGCGGGGGTGCAATTCAAACATGGGGGCCTCGCTGATCAACATGGGCACATCGGGAATCAAAGATGTGCCCACGTTACTGCAACGGGGAGCAAACTTAAAGGCGCGGCACGGCCCAACCGATGAAGCGCTTGCGAAGCGCGGGGTCCGCCTGCAGGAAAAGCTGTTGCAACTGCCCTTCCAGGGCGCTGGCCGGCACGGAGGAGGCCCGGGGCGTCGCCACGGCGGCCGCAGTCACATCCGCCGCACCGGCGAGCACGGCAGGCCCCTCGCTGCGGTTGTACTCCATCAGCCTGGCATGCCAGTCCATGCCGATCTGCATCCCCTGCACCATCAGCGTATCCTGACGCACCTCGAGGGGCTGCCCCCCCGCCACCAGGCCCAGGACAGGGGCCCTGGCGTAGCGTTCCATCCCGGCCTCGTCCGCAGGCACGGGAGCCTGCAGGCGCACCGACTGCCCGCGTGCCTCATAGCGAAGCACCTGGGGCTCGGAGCGAACCTGGCGATCGTTGTCGCTGCTGTTGCGACTCGGGATCACCCCCTCGTAGCGCACCAGCAGTTGCTGCTCCCCGTCGGCCAGCACGGCATGCTGCTCGTCCTGCACCTTGCCGGCGCTCACCGCCAGGATCTGGAAATCCCGGGGCACCTCGACCCTGACCTCGGCCTGCACACCGCCGCAGCACAGCAGCGCAACCCCTGCCCAACCCTGATGACGCTTCATTCCCTGACTCTCCTTTCGCGATGAAGGGCGCAGGGTAGCAGCCCCAGATGACAGAAAAATAACGGGATGCAGGCTCACCCCAGCAGATAATGGGGCCGCTCGGCAAACCACTGGGCCAGCACCTGCTTGAACAGCCGGATCTTGCGCGGCACCCGGCGCTGCTGGGCGTGCAGCACATGGATCGGGTGCAGGCCGGTCTGCCACTCCGTCAGCACGGCCACCAGCTCCCCTCGGGCCAGGCTGGCCTCCACCAGCATCAGTGGACACTTGGCAAAGCCCATGCCCGCCCGGGCCAGTTGCAGCAGGGTGCTGTAGTGGTTGGCCCGCACTCGCCCCTGCACCAGGATGTGCGCCTCCTCCTCCCCCTGGCGAAAGTGCCACTGCTCCCAGTCCAGGTTGTGGCCCTGCAGCAGGCAGGAGCGCCCCCCCAGCTCATAGGGAGTGGCGGGGATCCCCTCCCGCGCCAGCAGGGCGGGGCTTGCCACCACCACATCTTTGAGCCTGCCGAGCGGCAGGGCCACCAGGTTGTCGGGGATCAGCTCCATGGCCCGCAGAGCGATGTCATTCTCCCCCTGGCTCATGTCGATCATGGCATTGGTGAAGTTGAGCTCGACCTGGACGCCGGGGCAGAGCTCGGCAAAACGGGCGAGCAGCTCGCTCACCATGCGGTCCCCCGTGCTGACCGGGCAGGTGAAGCGCAGGCGGCCGCTGTCCTCCTCGGTCAGGGCACGGATCCCCTCCTCCGCCTCCCGGGCCAGGGCGAAGATCTCACCGGCCTGCTGGTGAAGCACCCGCCCCGCCTCGGTCAGGCTGAGTCTGCGGGTCGTGCGCTGGAGCAGCTGGGCATTGAGGGCGGACTCCAGGGCGCTGACATGGCGACTCAGCATCCCCTTGCTCACCCCCAGGGCATCGGCAGCGGCGGAGAAACTGCCCCGTTGCACCACTTCATAGAAACTGGCCAGGTGGGTGATATCCATCATTAGCACCAATATGGAAACAATGGGTTCATCATAAGCGCTTTTTCTCCCTTTTTATCCCGCTATCATCAACTCATCTCAACCAGGAGCGATAGATATGAAGATTGTGATTGTGGGTGCCTCCGGCACCATTGGCGCCGCCGTCAGCGAACTGCTTGCCCAGGATCACCAGGTGATCCGGGTCAGTCACAGCCAGGGGGATGCCAGAGTGGACATGCGCGACCCCGCCTCCATCCGGGCGCTCTTCGAGCAGATCGGATCCTTCGATGCCCTGGTGGTCGCCAGCGGCAGCGTCGCCTTCAATGCCCTGACCGAGATGACGGACGAGCAGTGGCAGGTGGGGCTTCAGAGCAAGCTGATGGGCCAGATCAACCTGACCCGGGCCGCCATTGCCCACCTGAGCGACCGTGGCTCCATCACCCTCATCAGCGGCATTCTGAGCGAGGAGCCCATCCACTGGGGGGTGAGCGCCACCACCATCAACGGTGCCATCGAGCACTTCGTGAAAGGGGCAGCCTGCGAGCTGCCAAGGGGCATTCGCATCAACGTGGTCAGCCCCACCGTGCTGGAAGAGTCCATGGGCAAGTATGCCGACTTCTTCCCGGGCTTCGTGCCGGTACCCGCCGCCCGGGTGGCCCAGGCCTACAAGAAATCGGTACTGGGGGTACAGACCGGTCAGATCTTCCGGGTCAATGGCTGAGCGCTCCGGACAACCCAATGAAAACGGGCCCCGTCATGGGGCCCGTTTTGTCATCTGCGTTGCAAACGCCTCCCCTGCCACCGGCAAACGTTTGTGCGCCTGCGGCAAAAAAAGCGGTCGGCCTCAGTCGATCAGGCCGTACTGCTCCCGCAGTACCTCGATGATCTCCTGCTTCGGATTGGCACTGCGTACCAGCGGCTGACCGATGATCTTCTCGGCGATCCCCACATAGGTGCGGGAGATATCCATCATCACCTCGGTGGGCAGCTTGTTGTCACGGGCCAGGGCGAAGCGCTCGGGCATGCGGTTCTTGTTGAGCAGGATGTCCGGATCCGGGAAGTGGTTCAGCAGCCACTGGCGGAAGCCCTCTTTGGACTTCTCGATGATCTCGCCGCCGCGAAGGGCTGCGCCGTCCCAGATGCGGGAGCTGTCGGGGGTGCCCACTTCATCCATGTAGATGAGCTTCTCGCGACCGGCGGCATCGGTCACGTAACCGAACTCGAACTTGGTGTCGACGAAGACCTGATCCAGGGCAGCCAGCGCCTCGCTGATGACGTTGAAGCCCTCTTTGAGCAGCGCCTCGTAGCGGTCGATGTCCGCCGGGGAGCGGAAGCCGAAGGCCTGATGGTGGCGCTCGATGTCGCCGCGGGAGACGTTGACGTCGTCCGCTTCCGGCACACCATCCAGCCCCTTGAGGATCCCCTTGGTGGACGGGGTGATGAGGATCTCGGGCAGCTTCTGATCCTTCTTGAGCCCTTCCGGCAGGGTGATGCCGCAGAATTCCCGCTCACCATCCTTGTAGGCACGCCACATGGAGCCGGTGATGTACTGGCGGGCAATCGCCTCGATCATCACGGGACGGGCTTTTTGCACGATCCAGACGAAGGGGTGCGGGATGTCCAGGATGTGGCTGTCCGCCAGCCCCTGCTCCTTGAACAGCTTGAACCAGTGGCTGGAGATGGCATTGAGCGCCGCGCCCTTGCCCGGCACGCCGTTCAGACCGTCCACCCCTTGCCAGATGCAGTCGAAAGCCGAGATGCGATCACTGATCACCATGAGGGCCAGGGGCGTATCGGCCGGCACATCATAGCCTTTCTCCCGAATGAGCCGGGCACTGTCTGCCGGGGTCAACCAGTAGACGCTGCGCACTTTGCCGGAATGGACAGGTTTATCGGTACGGATCGGCAAATCGTCGTTCACCGCCAATACTTGATCTGCAAGACTCATGGCTAATAACACTTCCTGTTGTGGGACTAGTTAGGCAGGGGCACCAGACCCCTGTCTGTGGGGGATTCACATCATCAGGTACTCAGGCCCGGGGCAACCGGCTCGGCACGCTGGCCCTGCGGCAACCCGGACATAACAAAACAGGGGCGCGAGGCCCCTGTTTCCATGCTTACTTCGCCCCCTGATCGGCCAAGCCCTTGGCAAAGGCCTCGGACAGGCTGATGTACATCTGGGAGATGACACCGGATGCGACAGGCTTCTTGTCCTTGTCGAACAGGGTGATGGAGGTCTTGCCGCCCGTCATCTCGCCGAGCTGGAAGCGATACTTGTCTTCCTCGAGCTTGAAGGGCTCCGCTCCCTTGGCCTTCCAGAACTCGCTGTCCGGCTCGTCGTACTCCACGTCGATCCAGCCCAGGGACTGCTGGGTGTCCTTGATGGTGAAACCATAGGCAGGCAGCACCTGATTGAGGCGGCGCCACACCTGGTCAAACGACCCTTCGGCAATCCAGGCGCTCAGCTCGTTGTTGTCCAGACCCAGCTCCAGCCCCATGCCATCGCTGGACTTGTGCTGTTCACGGGCCTTGAGCTGCTTGTCGTAATAGAGGGAAAACTGGTTCAGGGCGCGGGTAGCATAACGCTGGGCGTCCGCCGGCGTCAGCACAGTGCTGGTCTCGCCGTCGATGGTCTCTTCGTGATCCAGCACCCGTACCGACATCTTGATGGCGTGGCGCTGCACATCGTTGCGCAGGGTGAACTGGTAACGCTGACGGATCTTGAAGTCATCGTCATCTTCCGCCCAGCCATCGAGCACCGCCGAGTTGTCAAACCAGCCGGTCTGCAAGACGCCGTCCTGTTGGTCCAGCTTCTCGGTGGTGACCTTGTGTTCGGCCAAGAAGTTCATCAGGAAGGCCCAGGTATCGCGCTCCACGCTCTGGGAGGTGCTGAGGGCATAGAAGGCGACGGTTGGCTCGCTGGCATTGGCCACCACCTGGCTGCCGGGCACCACGGTGAGCAACTGGGCGGGCGGACGCACGTCCACCTTGGCCCCGAGGGCTCCCTCACGGCTGCTCTCGGGCAGGGCAGGAATGTCGAAATTGCTGTTAAAGGCGGGGGTACTCAACCCGGCGGGCACAAGGAAGGCGCGGCCTTCGAGGCGGCTCTCTTCATACTCGAAGCCACGGTTGGCCATTTTGCGTTCCTGGGGTGAGCTGCAGGCAGCCAGCACGGCCACCGTCGCGACACTCAGTACCAGGCGCACTGCATTTCCCTTTCCATTTGCTTTAAACACTCGCCATCAACTCCGCAGTCGTCAGTGCTCGCGCCATCGCCGCTTCCCCCTCGGGGGTGAGATCGGTCAGGGGCAGACGCAAGGTCGCCGTCGCCATCAATCCCAGCCGGGCACAGGCCCATTTCACCGGGATGGGACTCGGTTCACAGAACAGAGTCTGATGCAACGGCATCAATCGATTGTTGATGTCATGAGCCTGCCCGGCATCACCGGCCAGGGCAGCACGACACATGTCGGCCATCTGGGGCGCCGCAATATTGGTGGTGACCGAAATGACACCATCGCCCCCTTGCAGCATAAAATCACATCCGCTGGCGTCATCGCCACTATAAAGCGCAAAATCCGGCCCGCACAGTTCGCGCAGCAGCGGGGTACGGCCAAGATCGCCAGTCGCTTCTTTCAAACCTATGATGCCGGGCACCTTGGCCAGACGGGCCACCGTCTCGGGTTTGAGGTCACAACAGGTGCGACCGGGCACATTATAGAGAATTTGAGGCAGACCACTAGCCTCGGCGATCGCACAATAGTGACGATAGAGGCCTTCCTGGGTGGGTTTGTTGTAATAGGGGGTAACCGAGAGACCCGCCACCACGCCCATGGTGGCGAAACGCCGGGAGAGGGCGATGGCATGAGCAGTATTGTTGGAGCCGCAGCCCGCGATGACGGGAATGCGTCCGGCGGCGTATTCCACCGTCTTCTCAACCACGGCGATATGTTCCTGCTCGCTCAGGGTGACCGACTCTCCCGTGGTTCCCACGGCGACGATGGCGCTGGTCCCGGCATCCACATGATATTCCACCAGCGCTGCCAGACTGACCCAATCGATGTCGCCCGAGGGCAGCATGGGGGTAACGAGCGCAACAATACTACCGCGTAACATGGATAATTCTCCCGATTTTCAGGGGCGTAATGGTAAAGCTGCCCCTTTTGAAAAACAAGGGAGGCACGGGACAAGCCGTGTTACCATCCGGCACAAAACGTATGAATGCACGAGCGCACAAGAGGCCTCACGGCAGAGTGCCGGCACCCGCGGTCAACGCATTCTCAATAATGGACGAGAGACGATTTATGACTCACTACCTGGTCGTAACGGCCATCGGCACGGACAGGCCTGGCATCGTCAATGAGGTGACCCGTCACGTCAGTGGCTGCGGTTGCAACATTGTCGACAGCCGTCTTGGCATCTTCGGCAACGAATTCACCTTCATCATGCTCCTGTCCGGTGACTGGAACAGCCTGATGCAACTGGAAATCAGCCTCCCACTGCGCAGCCAGGAGTGGGATCTCATCACCATGATGAAACGCACCGAGCGCCACCACTCCCTGCAATATGACATCAGCGCCAGCGCAGAGGTGCTGATCCGGGATCAGCCGGGCATCGTAAGTCAGTGCACCCAGTTCTTCAGCGATCACGGCTGGGACATCCAGGCCATGCAGACCATCACCCTGGAACAGCAGCCCTTCAACCTGCTCAAGGCGAACTTTCAGTTGAATCTCTCCAAGCAGGGAGAAGAGCCTGGCTCGAAGACAGCCTTCGCCGATTTCTGTCGTGGACTGGGCGCCGAGTCGTTCGAATTCATCGTCAATCACAAGTACGCCTGACGGCGTTTATCCGAGGAGACCCCATGTCACCACTAGAAGCTGGTACCCAGGCCCCCGATTTCTCCCTCTCCGATCAGGACGGCAATCAGGTTCGCCTCGCCGACCTGCGCGGCAAGAAGGTGCTGATCTATTTCTACCCCAAGGCGATGACCCCGGGTTGCACCACCCAGGCCTGCGGTCTGCGCGACGTCAATAGCGAGCTGACTGCCCTCAATGTGGTGGTGCTCGGCATCAGCCCGGACAGCGCCAAGCGCCTGAAAAAGTTCGAGGAGCGCGACAACCTCAACTTCCGCCTGCTGGCCGATGAGGATCACGCGGTGGCCGATGCCTTTGGCGTCTGGGGCCCGAAGAAGTTCATGGGCAAGGAGTATGACGGCATCCATCGCCTGAGCTTCCTCATCGACGAAGAGGGCAAGGTTGCCCATCGCTTCGACAAGTTCAAGACCGGCGATCACCATCAGGTGGTGCTCGACCTCGTCAAGGGGTAAGCCACCAGCGGCATTGTTGCAGGGCTCGCCATGGCGGGCCCTGCTCGTTTCACCACGGCATCAGCCCCCACTCTCTGGCGGCTCACCAGAGCGCCTCCTCCCGCCTTTTCTCGCCAACCTCCCCTCTCAGATCAAAAAATTCATCCTGGATATGGGTTAACGTGACCCCAGATTCATTTTCCAGCGAGACAGCCCATGAACATGAGCCACACCGAACGCCTGATCCTGAGCAACCAGTACGAGATCCTGGCCAAACTCAATCCGGAAAAGGCGGCGTTTTACCAGCGTGCCAGCACCATCGTCGAGCGCGGCTACTGCCTGCAGATCCTCGAGCTGGAGAAGAGCTTCGGCCATCTGGATCTTGCCACCTGCCAGGAGGTGCTGGACACCCTGGAGCTGCACCATGCACTGGCCATCTCCTGGGGCAACCTGGATGCCAGCGCCCGGGCCGATGTCAACGAGAGCCGCCTTGCCTTCAACGGCTACAGCCGCAGCCAGGAGCGGGAACTGGCGGATTACGTCTGCTTCCTGCTGGAAGTGGACAAGCGCTTCCCCGAACTGCCCTGCCCCTGCGATGAGCTCTCCAGCGACATCGCCATGCGGGACAAGTACCAACGCATGCTGGCGGTCTGGCGTCAGTGCCCCCGTCAATACAAGCTATCCATCCAGGAGATCAGCAAGGTGCTGGCCGCCTGAATGTGAAAAAGGCGCCTGAGGGCGCCTTTGTCGTCAGTCTGACTCCGGAAAGTCATTCGTAGAGGAAGGATTTGTCCAGCTGCTTGAAGGCGGCGTTGAGGGTATCGGCCAGCTCTTCGTAGCGGGGACGGGCCACCAGCTGACGTTGACCGCCCTGCTCGTTCATCTTGCCGTTTATCTCCCGATACCAGGTGGCGAGGGAGGGGGGCAGCCGGGTATCGGCGCGCTGGCCGAGCCAGTAGTACCCTTGCAGCGGCAGGCTGAGCAGGAAGAGCACGGACGCCATCACGGAGGGCCAGTAATGAAGCTCGCCAAACTGGAACTGCACCATGACGCTGAGCACCGCCAGTGCCGGGATCACCTTGAGGGCGAATTCGGTGGCCCTGATCACCCGATTCTCCGGGAACATGGAATTAAGCTCGGGACGGCGCGGCCAAAGAGTCATATAATGACGGCCTTGCTGTAATTTAGTTCCAAAAATGTTCATGCTCATGCTACCTCCGAGCTCTTTTCGAACGCATTAACGGCAAAACCTCGACAATATTTGAGAGGCAATAACAAAGGTTGAGGATGACTTTGTTATTTTTCAACAATCAGGTTATCCTTTGTACGCCCATTTTACGCTGGGGCACGGCCACTGACCAGTCAGGGACGTCTGAATTTCGGGTCTTGTATCACTATACAAGGGGCAAGCAACAGATTGCCAACCCTCATAAGGATAAGTTGATAGTTTTTGGACGCACCGCGTCCGGCGCATCCTCCAACCCAACCCAATCTGCGATAGGATTTATTCATGAGTAAGCTGGTTCTTGTTCTTAACTGTGGCAGCTCGTCCCTGAAGTTTGCTGTCATTGACGCAACCACCGGTGATGACCTGCTGTCCGGCCTGGCCGAATGCTTCAACCTCGACGACGCCCGCATCAAGTGGAAGCTGAACGGCGAGAAAGGCAACGCTGATCTGGGTGCCGGTGCCGCTCACCAGGAAGCGCTGGACTTCATCGTTCACAAGATCCTGCCGCTCAACCCGGAACTGTCCAAGAACCTGATCGCCATCGGCCACCGCGTGGTACACGGCGGCGAGCGTTTCACCTCCTCCGTTCGCATCTGTGATGACGTCATTGCCGGCATCGAAGCCGCCATTCCTTACGCACCGCTGCACAACCCGGCTCACCTGATCGGTATCCGTGCCGCCCTGAAGGTCTTCCCGGAACTGGCCGAGAAGAACGTCGCCGTGTTCGACACCGCCTTCCACCAGACCATGCCGGAAGAAGCCTTCCTGTACGCCCTGCCGTACAAGCTCTACAAAGAGAACGGCATCCGTCGCTACGGCGCCCACGGCACCAGCCACTACTACATCAGCCTGGAAGCGGCCAAGCAGCTGAACAAGCCGGTGGAAGAGCTCAACATCATCAACTGCCACCTGGGCAACGGCGGCTCCGTCTGCGCCATCAAGAACGGCCAGTCCGTCGACACCTCCATGGGCCTGACCCCGCTGGAAGGCCTGGTGATGGGTACCCGTTCCGGTGACATCGATCCGGCCATCATCTTCTTCCTGCACGACAAGCTGGGCATGAGCGTTGCCGAGATCAACACCATGCTGACCAAGGAATCCGGCCTGCAGGGTCTGACCGAAGTCACCTCCGACTGCCGTTTCGTTGAAGACAACTACGACAGCAAGGAAGAAGCCAAGCGCGCCATGGACGTGTACTGCTACCGTCTGGCCAAGTACATCGGTGCCTACGCCGCCGCCATGGACGGTCGTCTGGATGCCGTGGTCTTCACCGGCGGCATCGGCGAGAACTCCGCCCCGATCCGTGAGATCACCCTGAACAAGCTGGGCCTGCTGGGCTTTGACGTCGACCACGACGCCAACCTGAAGGCTCGCTTCGGCAAGGGCGGCGAGATCACCAAGGCTGGTTCCACCAAGGCCCTGGTTATCCCGACCAACGAAGAGTGGGTCATCGCCCACGACGCGCTGGAACTGGTCGGCGCATAAATTAGCTGTAGAGCAAGGCCGCCCCAGGGCGGCCTTTTCCTGATCCCAAAAAATGAACAAGGGGTAATAAGTGGCACGCACTATTATGCTCATCCCGGTCGGCACTGGTGTCGGCGTAACTTCCGTGAGCCTTGGCGTCGTTCGCGCCATGGAACGTCACGGTGTCAATGTCAGCTTCTTCAAACCGGTCGCCCAGCCGCGTCCGGGTGAAACCGGTACCGAGCGCTCCACCGCCGTGATCCGCGCCGCTGCCAACATCAACCCGCCCGAGCCGTTCGCCCTCTCCTACGCCGAGAACATGATCACCTCCAGCAACACCGACATCCTGCTGGAAGAGATCGTGGCCCGCTTCGAAGAGCACGTGAAGACCAGCGGTGCCGAAGTGGTGGTGATCGAGGGCCTGGTTCCGACCGACAAGCAACCCTTTGCCAACAAGCTGAACTACGACGTCGCCAAGGCGCTGGACGCCGACATGGTGTTCGTGACCCATCCGGGCAACGACTCCAGCCAGAAGCTCAAAGAGCGCATCGAGCTGGCCTGCTCCAACTTCGGTGGCGTCAACAACCCGCGCATCGTGGGCTGCGTCATCAACAAGGTGGGTGCCCCGGTTGACGAGCACGGCGTGACCCGTCCCGACCTGACCGAGATGTTCGAAGCGCACCACCACGGCGCCGATACCGGCCACAACCTGGAAGTGCTGCAGGTCTTCGGCAAGAGTCCGCTGCGCATCCTCGGCTGCATTCCCTGGAACACCCAGCTGATCGCACCACGCGCCAAGGATCTCGCCAAGCACTTGGCCGCCAAGATCATCAACAAGGGTGAGCTGGAAAGCCGCCGCCTGCAGACCGTGACCTTCTGCGCCCGCTCCATCCACAACATGATCGAGCACTTCCGTCCAGGCAGCCTGCTGGTGACTTCCGGCGACCGCTCCGACGTCATCGTCTCCGCCTGCCTCTCCGCCATGAACGGCGTCAAGCTGGGTGCCTTGCTGCTGACCGGCAACTACCACCCGGAACCCCAGGTGATGGCCCTGTGCCAACAGGCTATGGCCACCGGTCTGCCGATCATGATCACCGGCACCAACACCTGGCAGACCGCCGTCAGCCTGCAGAACTTCAACGTCGACATCCCGGAAGATGACCGCGAGCGTATCGAGCTGGTGCAGGACTACGTTGCTGGTCACATCGACAAGCACTGGATCGAGTCTCTCTCCGCCAAGTCCACCCGCTCCCGTCGCCTGAGCCCGCCGGCCTTCCGCTATCAGCTGACCGAGCTGGCCCGTCAGGCCAACAAGCGCGTCGTGCTGCCGGAAGGGGAAGAGCCGCGCACCATCAAGGCGGCCGCCATCTGTGCCGAGCGCGGTATCGCCCGTCCGGTGCTGCTGGGCAACCCGGACGAGATCCGCCGCGTCGCTGAACAGCAGGGCGTGATCCTGACCGACCGCGTCGAGATCATCGATCCCGTTGCCGTACGCGAGCGCTATGTGGCTCGTCTGGTCGAGCTGCGCAAGAACAAGGGCATGACCGAAGTGGTTGCCCGCGAGCAGCTGGAAGACAACGTGGTACTGGGTACCATGATGCTGGAGCGCAACGAGGTCGACGGTCTGGTATCCGGCGCAGTGCACACTACTGCCAACACCATCCGTCCGCCGATGCAGATCATCAAGACCGCCCCGGGCTCTTCCCTGATCTCCTCCATCTTCTTCATGCTGCTGCCGGATCAGGTGCTGGTCTACGGTGACTGCGCCATCAACCCGGATCCCACCGCCGAGCAACTGGCCGAGATCGCCATCCAGTCCGCCGACTCCGCTGCCGCCTTCGGCATCGAGCCGCGCGTGGCCATGATCTCCTACTCCACCGGCACCTCCGGCGCCGGCGCGGATGTGGAGAAAGTGCGTGAAGCGACCGAGCTGGCCAAGGCCAAGCGTCCCGACCTCATCATCGACGGCCCGCTGCAGTACGATGCGGCCATCATGGAGAACGTCGCCAAGTCCAAGGCACCGAACTCCCCGGTTGCCGGCAAGGCCACCGTGTTCGTCTTCCCGGATCTGAACACCGGCAACACCACCTACAAGGCGGTACAGCGCTCCGCCGAGCTGGTCTCCATCGGCCCCATGCTGCAAGGCATGCGCAAGCCGGTCAACGACCTCTCTCGCGGCGCCCTGGTGGACGACATCGTCTACACCATCGCCCTGACCGGCATCCAGGCAGCCCAGGCCGAGTAATCGACCCGCAGTCCGATGCAATGAAAAACCCGCCGAGAGGCGCAATGCTGTTCAGATAAGCACTTTTTTGACTGATTATTCATAAATTGGATTTGAGTTGAGGGGGCAAGGCTGTGTCCAGTCGATCTTCCTCCAGCCTTTATCCAGCGGGGCTTGCAATAGAAAGAGGGAGGCATCATGCCTCCCTCGATTTTTTGTCCTGATACTACGTGGACTGGAACTCAAATTCTCTTAAGTGAACAGCATTGCGCCGAGAGGCGGGTTTTTTTATGGCTCGCGCCCAGAAATGTTGATCCGCAAGATCAGATCGGGATCCCGTCCGGATCCACGAACAGATCCGCGTTCCGCCCTTGGCAAGGCACGAGGGATAAGCAAACGCTCACACCCTCGCCAGGGGATTGCACAAATGCGATCCAGCCAGGATCAAATTGAAATATCCCTTTAAGATCATGAGACTAACGCCAGACACACCGCTAATCTACAGAGTTTTCCACAGCTTTTGTGGATAGTTTACCGATCATTTGAAAGAAAATGACAGGTGAAGGCCCTCCCTCTCATCTTCTCTTTCACCCCCTTGATAACCTCCTGATGCTGTGGCCATCATCCCTACCGGCCCCCCCCACTTGCCCGCAACGCTGCCAGACACGAAAAAGGGCTCCGAAGAGCCCTTGAACAGCTATTTTCACATCCGGCCACATCAGGGACGCAGGGATTTGTCCGCCCGGGAGATGCCGCAGACACCGGAGCGCACCACTTCGATGATCTCGTTGGTCTGGGCAGCCGTCTTGATGAAGGCGTCCAGCTTTTCGCTGGTCCCGACGAGCTGCACCGTGTAGAGCTCGGGGGTGACGTCGACGATCTGGCCACGGAAGATGTCCGCCAGCCGCTTCAGTTCGTCACGGGCACCACCGGCGGCGCGCGCCTTGACCAGCGCGATCTCCCGCTCGATGTGCTCACCCTCGCTCAGGTCACACACCTTGAGCACGTCCACCAGCTTGTGCAGCTGCTTCTGGATCTGCTCCAGCACCCGCTCATCCCCCATGGTGACGATAGTCATGCGGGACAGGGTGGGATCCTCGGTAGGGGCCACCGTCAGGGTCTCGATGTTGTAGCCGCGCTGGGAGAAGAGGCCCACCACACGGCTCAGGGCACCGGATTCGTTCTCCAGCAGAACGGAAATTATATGTCTCATCAGGTTCTCTCCGTCTTGCTCAGCCACATCTCGTCCATGGCGCCAAATTTGATCTGCATCGGATAGACGTGCTCGTCCGGATCGACCGAGATGTCCATGAACACCAGTCTGTCCTTCATGGCAAAGGCCTTCTCCATGGCGCTCTCCAGCTCCGCCGGATCGCTCACCGCGATGCCGACGTGGCCATAGGCTTCCGCCAGCTTGACGAAGTCAGGCAGGGATTCCATGTAGGAGTGGCTGTGGCGGCCACCGTAGAACATCTTCTGCCACTGCTTGACCATGCCCAGCGCACGGTTGTTGATGGAGATGATCTTGATGGGCACCCCGTACTGCATGCAGGTAGAGAGCTCCTGGATGTTCATCTGCACCGAGCCGTCGCCGGTGACGCAGCAGACCACGGCTTCCGGGTTGGCAAACTGGGCGCCCATGGCGGCGGGAATGCCAAAGCCCATGGTGCCGAGACCGCCGGAGTTGATCCACTGGCGCGGTTTGGCAAACGGGTAGTAGAGGGCGGCAAACATCTGGTGCTGACCCACGTCGGAGGCGACGAACGCCTCCCCCTTGGTCACCTTGTAGAGAGTCTCGATGACCTGCTGCGGCTTGATCAGGGTGGGGTGGGTCTCGTAGGCCAGGCAGTTGCGGGAGCGCCACTGGTTGATCTGCTCCCACCAGTCCGCCAGCGCCTGCTTGTCGTTGTCAAAGCCGCACTCGCGGATCACTTCCAGCATCTGTTCCAGCACGGTTTCCACCGAGCCGACGATGGGCACGTGGGCCTGTACCGTCTTGGAGATGGAGGTGGGGTCGATGTCGATGTGGACTATGGTAGCGTTGGGGCAGAACTTGGCTACGTTGTTGGTCACGCGATCATCGAAGCGGGCACCCACTGCGAAGATGAGATCCGCGTTGTGCATGCTCTTGTTCGCTTCGAAGGTACCGTGCATCCCCAACATACCGATAAACTGCGGATGGGTGCCGGAGAAGGCGCCCAGCCCCATGAGCGTGGTAGTCACCGGCAGGTTCAGCAGCTCCGCCAGCTTGGTCACCAGGTGATCCGCATTGGCGTTGATGGCGCCGCCACCCACGTACATGACCGGGCGGCTCGCCTCGGTCAGCAGCTTGGCAGCCCGCTTGATCTGGCCCTTGTGCCCGGCCTTGGTCGGATTGTAAGAGCGCAGGGAAACGGACTCGGGATACTGATAGGGGAACTTCTCTTTCGGATTCTGCACGTCTTTGGGCAGATCCACCACCACGGGCCCCGGGCGGCCACTGGCGGCAATGTAATAGGCCTTCTTGATGGCCTCGGGAATGTCGCTGGCTTTCTTGCACAGGAAGCTGTGCTTCACCACCGGGCGGGAGATGCCGATCATGTCGGTCTCCTGGAACGCATCCTCCCCGATCATGCTGGTCGGCACCTGGCCGGACAGGATCACCAGGGGAATGGAATCCATGTAGGCGGTGGCGATCCCCGTGATGCAGTTGGTGGCGCCGGGACCCGAGGTCACCAGCACAGTGCCCACCTTGCCGGTGGAGCGGGCGTAACCGTCCGCCATGTGCACTGCGGCCTGCTCATGCCGCACCAGGACATGCTCCATCTTGCCGTTTTCGAAGAGAGCGTCATAGATGTCGAGCACTGAGCCACCAGGGTAGCCGAAAACGTGTTCCACTCCCTGATCCTCCAGCGCTCTAACCACCATCTGGGCGCCTGATAACATCTCCATGATAAAGCCCTCCAGGCTTTGCTCCGTTAAGCGAAAGCTATCGACAGTCCGCTGCTTCCCGGCAGCGCCGATCCGAGTCTTGTTGTTGTCTGCAGGCAGATCAGGCGAGTTCGGAGCCGTCGATAGTAGAAAAATAGGGGTTTTCCATCATTCACCCGAAAAGCGGGTGAAAAACCAACTTAACCCGCCCGTGAACGCTTGTCCACGGCTTTGTCTGGCCATAACAGTCATAAATTTCAAACAGCTATTAACATTCAGTGACTTGGCCACCAGACGGGCAACAAAGAGGGGCCCTGGGGGGAACAACCAGCGGATCATGCTGCCCGCGTCGGTCAGGAACAAAATAAACGGCCCACCCCGAGGGGGTGGGCCGTCAAAAACTGGCTGGTTTCACTGCTCGTCTTCGGGTTCTGCCAGCCAGATCTGCTGATCCGGATCCGTCTCTTCGCAGACCGAAATGCTGACACCCATGTCGAGCAGCTCATGCAGGGTGAGATTGTCTGCCAGGGTCATGGTGTCGCCGTTTTCATTGGTAAAGCGCATGGTGTCCGTCCTCTCCGTGGTGGGATCGACTCAGTTTAGTCAAAGGCGCTGAGTTGGGATAACCAGGGACGCTCCTGGCCGGTACGGCTGGCAAGCTCCCCCAGGCTGTCACACACCTCCTCCGGAAAGAGAGTCCTGCCCCAGAGGCGGCGGGAGAGCGCCCCCACCTCCTCCCCGGCCCCGGCCAGCAACCAGTCGGCCAGCTCTCCTGCCACATCGGGATAGCGTACCCTGCCAGGAGAAGGGGCCTCCAGCCAGCTTCGCACCGCATTGGCATCCAGGCTGTCCATCAACTGGGCCAGCCCCATCAGCTCCAGGGTCCTGCCGTTGGTCAACTGCTCGAACTGGCCACCCAGGGGTTTGACCAGCAGCTTCTTGCCCAAAGAGAGCGCCTCGGAGGCAAGCTCGAATCCCGCATTGCTGATGACCCCGCGACAACCGGCCAGCGCCAGCTTGAACCCCTCTCTGGCCTGAGGTTCAAAGCGGATGTTGCGCCACTCGCTACGCTTGCGCACCTCGGGATGGAAGCAGATGAACGACTGCGTGCTGAAACGCGACAACAGGGCCGCGATCGTCTCTGTCTGCTCGAATGGCAGATAGACCAGGATCTGCTGGTTGTCCGGCACCGGCTCGAGGGGATCGACGATGGGAGGCAGCAGGGGCTGGCCGAAATGGAACCAGTGCAGCCCCAGGGACTGGCGTACCGGCGCAAAATGGCGCATCAGCTGGCGGTTGAAGCCGCTCTCCCCCCAGCGCGGGATCGGCCAGTCGAAGCTCGCCTGATGGCTGATGGTGAGGCTGGGTTTGCCCCAGCGGCGAGCAGCATGGGCACTGAGCGGCTCGAAGTCGCTGATGACCAGATCGTACTCGCGACAATCGAGGGTACGCAGATCTTGCCAGAAACGCAGGGGAGAGAGTCCCTTGAGGGTACGCCAGCCCGAGATGCGCCCCTGATGGCTGGCGAAAGTGATACCGGGGAAGGTGCGATAATCCCCGAACTCCCCCATTTCGAAGTAGCCGTCGGCGGCGCGCCCGCTGAACAGATAGTCCACCGCCACGCCCCTGCTCTTCAATGCGCGCGCCAGGGTCCGGCTGCGACTGATATGGCCGTTGCCGGTCCCCTGAACGCCGAACAGTATCCTCATCCCTGGCTCCAACCCAGCGCCCAGAGGGCGCAACCACCGCCAAGCAGCGCCCCGGCCACCAGATCACTCAGATAATGCACCCCGAGCAGCAAGCGGGACGCCCCCACCAGCGCGGCCCAGACAAACAGCAGCGGTGCCCAGAGCGGGAAACTGGCGGCCAGTACGGTCGCCATCAGAAAGGCGGCCGCGGTATGGCCCGAGGGCAGGCTGTAACGATCCGACGGGGTGATGAAGACAGGCAGCCCTGCCGGGCGCTGGCGTTTGAGGGCATTCTTGAGCAGCAGGTAGAGCGGCAACTCGAGGGCAAACGCCCAGAGCGCCACCCTGACCGCCTCCTGCCCGGCGCTCCCCTGCCACCAGAGCAGGCAGGCCGCCACGGCATAGAGGGGGCCGTCACCGGTACGGGAGACAAGCCGGCTTATCCTGGCCTGCGGCTGATTGTAGGGATGAAGCAGGCAGACACGGCACACCCGCAGGTCCCATTGCTGGATCTTGTTCATCACGGCCCTCCCTTGCATCCTGAGTGCAGACTAGGAGGGCGGCATGACACTTCGTTGACGCCCAGATAACAGATTGATGAAAAAAAGGGCCCAGGGGCCCTTTTTCATCCGTCATCCCGGAAAAGTCAGTTCAGGGCACCGCGCAGGCCGTTTTCCATCAGGCGGCAGTTGTGGGCCGCGAGGCGGCTCATGAAGTGCTCGTCCACCGTCAGACCAAACACCTGTTCGTAGAGATCCTTCATCACGAAAGGCTGCCACATCATGCTGAGGAAGGAGATCTTCAGCATCTCGGGGTCCAGGTTGTCCGCCAGCTGGCCGTTGGAGCGCATGGATTCGAGCAGGGCATCGAACTGGGGAAGTTGGCGATCCAGCAGGCGGCTCAGCACAAAATCACGCCCCGGGCTCTTTTCAGTGGACAATGCGCTGGAGATGGCGGAGGTCAGCTCGCTGTTG
This sequence comes from Aeromonas sp. Prich7-2, assembly GCF_017939255.1. NCBI lineage: Bacteria > Pseudomonadati > Pseudomonadota > Gammaproteobacteria > Aeromonadales > Aeromonadaceae > Aeromonas > Aeromonas sp. Prich7-2. Next base: position 16,112 of record NZ_JAGKRI010000003.1, on the reverse strand, counting down.
GGCGCCATCACCTGATAGTAGGTGTTGAGCAGATCGGTCAGGCTGCGGTTGCTGCTCTCGTCGTGCCAGGCTTGCTCGAGGGGCTCGGCCACATCCCCCAGCACCGCCTTGTAGAGGCCTTCCTTGCTGCCGAAGTAGTAGTGGATCATCGCCAGATTGGAGCCTGCCAGCTCGGCAATCTCGCGGGTCGTCACCTTGCTGTAGGGGGTGTTGAGAAAACGTTCGCGTGCGGCGGCAAGCAGCTTGTCACGAATGTCGGAACGTCCGACTGGACGGCCAGGTCTGCGTTTTTCCATGGAATACCTCAGATAATTCAGCAAGGGCTGATAAGTCGATCTGATTGTGCGGGTGATCGAGTACAGCAGGAATGACCAGATAATCAGGCATGAACCGAATATGGGACAAGAGAATTTGCACTCCTTTACAATTCGATTAAATAAACCAGTGGATTGAACCTGTCCATTCCGGTTGACACAGCATAAAAATCTCGTTATTGGTAGTAGCGTTATCGACTGGAAGGATTGAGACATCATGCGTATTGCCGCTCCGCTACTACTGCTCTCCCTAATCGCGACTCCTCGCGCGGGATCCTTGTAGCCGGGCTAAGGCATAGCCGGAATTTACAGAAACCCGTGCACCCCGCACGGGTTTTTTTATGCCATGCAGGATGCACGCAGCGAACTTAGGAAGAGGGAAGTCACATGTCAGATCGGGTCATCATATTCGACACCACCTTGCGTGATGGTGAGCAGGCGCTGTCGGCCAGCTTGACGGTCAAGGAGAAGCTGCAGATCGCCCAGGCGCTGGAGCGGCTCGGTGTCGATATCATGGAAGTGGGTTTCCCCGTCTCCTCTCCCGGCGATTTTCAATCGGTTCAGACCATCGCCCGCCACATCAAGAACAGCCGGGTCTGCGCCCTGGCTCGCGCCCTGCAAAAAGACATCGATGCCGCCGGCGAAGCCTTGAAAGTGGCAGAGGCGTTTCGCATCCATACCTTCATCTCCACTTCCTCCATCCACGTGGAGAGCAAGCTGAAAAAGAGCTTCGAAGACGTGCTGGAGATGGGGGTCGGCGCCATCAAGCACGCCTTGCGCTACACCGATGACGTGGAGTTCTCCTGCGAAGATGCGGGCCGCACCCCGATAGACAACCTCTGCCGCATGGTGGAAGCCGCCATCAAGGCCGGCGCCCGCACCATCAACATTCCTGACACCGTGGGCTACACGGTGCCGACCGAATTCTCCGGCATCATCCATACCCTGTTCAACCGGGTACCCAACATCGACAAGGCCATCATCTCGGTGCACTGCCACGACGATCTGGGCCTCTCGGTGGCCAACTCCATCAGTGCCGTGCAGATGGGGGCCCGCCAGATCGAGTGCACCATCAACGGCATCGGCGAGCGTGCTGGCAACTGCTCTCTGGAAGAGGTCGCGATGATCCTGAAGACCCGCGCCGACCTGCTCGGGGTACACACCAACATTCGCCACAGCGAGATCCACCGCACCAGCACCCTCGTCAGTCAAATCTGCAACATGCCGGTGCAGCCCAACAAGGCCATCGTCGGCGCCAACGCCTTCTCCCACAGCTCAGGCATCCATCAGGACGGCGTGCTCAAGGCGAAGAACACCTATGAAATCATCACCCCCGAGAGCATCGGTCTCACCCAGAACAACCTCAACATGACCTCCCGCTCCGGCCGCCACGTCATCAAGCACCGGATGGAGTCCATGGGCTACGCCGAGAGCAGCTACGACCTCGACGATCTCTACGCCAAGTTCCTCACCCTGGCAGACAAGAAGGGCCAGGTGTTCGACTACGACCTGGAGGCCCTCGCCTTCTTCAGCCAGATCCACGAGGAGCCCGAGCACTTCAAGCTGGAGTACCTCGGCGTGCAGAGCGGCAGCTCGGTGCTCGCCACCGCCTCGGTCAAGCTCAAGGTAGGCCAGGATCTGGTGTGCGAGGCCGCCACCGGCAACGGCCCGGTGGATGCGGTCTACCAGTGCATCAACCGCATCACCGGCTACGAGATCCGCATCGATAAATACGAACTCAAAGGCAAGGGCGAGGGCAAGAACGCCCTCGGCCAGGTGGACATCGTCGCCGAGTACAAGGGGCGCAAGTTCCACGGCATGGGGCTGGCCACTGACATCATCGAATCCTCGGCCCAGGCCCTGGTCCACGTGATCAACAGCATCTGGCGCGCGGACCAGGTCGCCGAGCAGATGGAGCGCAACCACACCATCAAATCGGAAACCGTCTGAGCCCGCCGCCGGACAAGATGACAACATGACATGGGGAGGACCGAGGCCAGGGCAGTGGCCCGGACCGGCCTCCCGGATGAAACGGAATCACACTATCAAGACGGAGAGAGTATGAGCAGTTATCGGATCGCAGTATTGCCGGGTGACGGCATTGGCCCGGAAGTGATGGCAGAGGCCATCAAGGTACTGGAAAAGGTGCAGACCAAATTCGGCTTCTCCCTCGACTATGACCGTCACGACGTCGGCGGCATCGCCATCGACAACCACGGCACACCGCTGCCCCAGAGCACGATCAAAGGCTGCGAAGCGGCCGATGCGGTGCTGTTCGGATCGGTGGGTGGCCCCAAGTGGGAGCACCTGCCGCCCAACGATCAGCCGGAGCGCGGTGCCCTGCTGCCCCTGCGTGCCCACTTCAAACTGTTCTGCAACCTGCGCCCGGCCCGCATCTACACCGGTCTGGAGCAGTTCTCCCCGCTGCGTGCCGACATCTCCGATCGCGGTTTTGACATCGCCTGCGTGCGCGAGCTGACCGGCGGCATCTATTTCGGCCAGCCCAAGGGGCGTGAAGGGGAAGGCGCCACCGAGAAGGCCTTCGACACCGAGGTGTACCACCGCTTCGAGATCGAGCGCATCGCCAAGATAGCGTTTGAATCGGCCCGGGTGCGCAAGGCCAGGGTCACCTCCATCGACAAGGCCAACGTGCTCGCCTCCTCCATCCTGTGGCGCGAGGTGGTGACCGAGGTCGCCAAGTCCTACCCGGACGTGGCCCTGAACCACATGTACATCGACAACGCCACCATGCAGCTCATCAAGGATCCGTCCCAGTTCGACGTGCTGCTCTGCTCCAACCTGTTCGGTGACATCCTCTCCGACGAGTGCGCCATGATCACCGGCTCCATGGGCCTGCTCCCCTCAGCCAGCCTCAACGAATCCGGCTTCGGCCTGTTCGAGCCGGCCGGTGGCTCGGCCCCAGATATCGCCGGCAAGGGGATTGCGAATCCCATCGCCCAGATCCTCTCCGCCGCCCTGATGCTGCGTTACAGTCTCGGCCAGGAAGCCGCCGCCCAGGCCATAGAGCAGGCTGTGGCCCAGACCCTGGCAGAAGGCTATTTCACCGCCGACCTGCATCAGGCCAGCGCCACACACCCGGTGCAGAGCACGGCCGACATGGGCAGCCAGATCGCCGCGCGCATCTGATCCCACGGCATCGATAACAAGGAAACCGAGCAATGTCCAAGACCCTCTATCAGAAAGTGTTCGACGCCCACGTGGTGCGGGAAGTGGAAGGGGAAACCCCTCTCATCTACATCGACCGTCACCTGGTGCATGAAGTGACCAGCCCCCAGGCATTCGACGGCCTGCGCGCCATGAACCGCCAGCTGCGTCGCCCGGATCTGACCTGGGCCACCATGGATCACAACGTCTCCACCACCACCAAGGACATCGCCGCCTCCGGCGAGATGGCCCGCATCCAGATGGAGACGCTCGCCGCCAACTGCAAGGCGTTCGGGGTTCGTCTCTATGACTTGAACCACAAGTACCAGGGCATCGTCCACGTGATGGGCCCCGAGCTCGGCATCACATTGCCCGGCACCACCATCGTCTGCGGTGACTCACACACCGCCACCCACGGTGCCTTCGGGTCGCTCGCATTCGGTATCGGCACCTCCGAAGTGGAACACGTAATGGCCACCCAGACCCTGAAACAGGGCCGCGCCAGGACCATGCGTATCTCTGTCAACGGCAAGCTGGCCGCAGGCATCAGCGCCAAAGACGTGGTGCTCGCCATCATCGGCAAGGTGGGTCATGCAGGCGGGACCGGCTACGTGGTGGAGTTCGCCGGTGAAGCCATCGAGGGGCTCACCATGGAAGGGCGCATGACGGTGTGCAACATGGCCATCGAGCTCGGCGCCAAAGCGGGCATGATTGCCCCCGACCAGACCACCATCGACTACATCCGTGGCAAGGAGTTCGCTCCCAAGGGGGAGGCGCTGGAACAGGCCATCGCCTACTGGCTGACCCTCAAGAGCGACGAAGGTGCCCACTTCGACGCCGAAGTGGTGCTCGACGCAGCCGACATCGCCCCGCAAGTGACCTGGGGCACCAACCCGGGCCAGGTGATTGCCGTCAATGAGCCCATCCCTGCCCCGGAATCCTTCGCCGATCCGGTGGAGCAGCAGTCCGCCCGCAAGGCCCTCGCCTACATGGACCTGCAACCGGGCCAGAAGCTCTCCGACGTGGCCATCGACAAGGTGTTCATCGGTTCGTGCACCAACAGCCGCATCGAGGATCTGCGCGCTGCCGCCGCCATCGCCCGTGGCCGCAAGGTCGCCGCCGGGGTACAGGCCCTGGTGGTGCCGGGCTCCGAGCAGGTGAAGGCCCAGGCCGAGGCCGAGGGGCTGGACAAGATCTTCATCGAGGCAGGCTTTGAGTGGCGTTTGCCCGGCTGCTCCATGTGTCTGGCCATGAACAACGACCGGCTGCAACCGGGGGAGCGCTGCGCCTCCACCAGCAACCGCAACTTCGAGGGGCGTCAGGGTCGTGCCGGTCGCACCCACCTGGTGAGCCCGGCCATGGCCGCCGCCGCCGCCGTCACCGGCCGCTTCGCCGACATTCGTGCACTGTAAGAGGGAACGTACATGACAGGTTTCAAACAGCATAAAGGGATCGTCGTTCCCCTCGACAGCGCCAACGTCGACACCGACGCCATCATTCCCAAGCAGTTCCTGCAGAAGGTGAACCGCATCGGCTTTGGCAAGCACCTGTTCCACGACTGGCGCTTCCTGGACGATGCAGGGGAACAGCCCAACCCGGAGTTCGTACTGAACAAACCGCAATTCGCTGGTGCCAGCATCCTGCTGGCCCGCGAGAACTTCGGCTGCGGCTCGAGTCGTGAGCACGCCCCCTGGGCGCTGGCGGACTACGGCTTCAAGACCATGATCGCCCCGAGCTTTGCCGACATCTTCTACGGCAACGCCATCAACAACGGCATGGTGCCGGTTCGTCTGAAAGAGGAGGAGGTCGACGCCCTGTTCCAGCTGGTCGCCGCCCAGCCGGGTATCGAGATCGAAGTGGATCTGGAGGCCAACCAGGTGCGTGCAGGCAGCCTCACGTTCCGCTTCGAAATCGACGAGTTCCGTCGCTACTGTCTGCTCAACGGGCTGGATGCCATCGGTCTGACCCTGCAGCACGAGGCCGCCATCAGCGCCTTCGAGGCGAAGCAGCCAAGCTGGATTTGACGAGCCTGCGACAAGAAAGCGAGTAGAATCAACAGGGAGCCGAGGCTCCCTGTTTTATTGTCGGGTCGCTGTACAAAGCCCGCCACCTCTGCATGTCCGACAGGAGACACCTATGTCCGCAAGGGGCGCCCTTTCATTGCTCTGCCTGCTGCTCAGCCTCCCGGCCCTGGGCGGGCAGACCTCTTTCACCAACAGTGGCGGTCAGCTCAACGTCGGCTGGCAGGACAGAGAGGGCAAGGCGCAGCAGCTCAGCTACCGGCTGGAGGCGGGCAAGCTGCCCCCTCTCATCGCTTACCGTCCGGCCAGGATGCAGGAAGACGTACTGCAAAGCCTGCTGCAACAGGCCCCCCTGGCGTTCCCCGAGGTGCAGTTCTCCCTCGTTCGCCCCGCCATGAGCCTCAGCATCAAGAGCCGCAACGCCGACAAGGCGCGGGAAGCCTCCCAATGGGTCAAGCCCGAGCAGGCCAAACTGGAGGCTGCCTGGCTCACGCAGCACTACTTCCAGCCCTTCACTGCCCCAGACGGCGCTCCCGCCATCAAGCAGGATCATGTGCGCATCGCCCTGGAGAGCCGGGACGAACTGGCCCCGTTGATGGAGCAGCTCAAGCAGGAAGGGGCCACCGAGACCGAGGCGCGCCAGAAGACGGTGGCCCACATGCTCGACTTCATCCAGGCCATCCCTTATCAACTGCTCGACAGCCAGTCGGGCCGCTCTGGCAAGGGGTTTCTGAGCCCGCGCCAGGTGCTGGAGCAGAACCGGGGGGATTGCGACAGCAAGGTGACCCTGATGGCCGCCCTGCTGGCCCAGGGGTATCCCGATCTCAAGCAGGCCATGGTGTTCGTGCCGGGACATGCCCTGCTGGGGGTGGCCCTGCCAGCCAAACCGGGGGACGCCACCTTGAGCCGGGCGGGGGAGACCTACCTCCTGATGGAGCCGACCGGCCCGGCCCAGCTGCCCATGGGCCAGCTCGCGCCCACCAGCAAGACGCTGGTCGACAGCGGCCAGTTGAGCGTGCAGCCGGTGCAGGATGAGGGGAAATGAGACAGGCCAGCCCATGGCTGGCCTGTCTCGAGGAGGACGGGCGCCCGGGTCTCAGGTGAGGGAGAGAAACTCCAGCGCCAGCAGGAGACCGTCTTCTTCCTCCAACACCCGCACGATGCGAGCCTGGGCCTCGAAGGGAGGCAGAAGATTGCTGCTGGTCGCCAGGCTCACCCGGATGGGCTGGGCCAGATCGAACTCGTGCTTGTTCACTTCGACGCCCATGCCGTTGGCGCTGAGATCCCGGCAGACCCCCTCCAGCACCTGCTGATGCTGGAACAGGGTGACGGGGGCATTGATGACCATGCGCTGGAAGGCACGTCTTTCCTTGGTGCTGGTGATCACTGGGGACTTCCTCCTTGGTGGTGGCTCGCACGATGCGGCCCGTGAAACATAGTGCTGGCCTCCCCCCAGGAACGCCAATACAATGCGATGCGTTGCTCAAACGGGGTGCGGTTTACCGCTGAGATTATACCCGTGAACCTGATCCAGATAATGCTGGCGGAGGAATTTGAGGCATGGCGCGCGTTTTTTGTGCCCTCATCCGCCGGCGCTCACCACACGCGAGGTGCCATTGATGAGCACCCCGACATCCACAGGAGTGCCATTGATGAAGACCCTGCTGCTGATCGCCACCAGCCTGCTCTCTGCCCAGGCGTTTGCCGCCGACACCCTCACCGTCTACACCTACGGCTCCTTCGCCGCCGAATGGGGGCCGGGTCCCAAGATCAAGCAGGCCTTCGAGAAGGAGTGCGGCTGCACCCTCAATCTGGTGCCCCTCGAGGATGGCGTCGCCATCCTCAACCGGCTGCGGCTGGAAGGCCAGCACAGCAAGGCCGACATGGTGCTGGGGCTGGACGATGCCCTCATCAGCGAGGCCAAGCAGAGCGGCCTGTTCGCCCCCCATTCCACCAGGCTCGATGGCCTCAAGGTGCCGGGTGGCTGGCAGGACGACACCTTTGTCCCCTATGACTACGGCTACTTCGCCTTCGTCTATGACAGCAACAAGCTCAAGCAGCCCCCCAAGAGCCTGAAGGAGCTGGTGGCGCGCCCCGATATCAAGGTGATCTATCAAGATCCCCGCACCTCCACCCCGGGTCAGGGCCTGATGCTCTGGATGAAGTCGGTCTACGGGGATGAGGCACCGACCGCCTGGGCGCAACTGGCCAAAAAGACGGTCACCGTCACCAAGGGGTGGTCAGAGGCCTACGGCATGTTCCTCGACGGTGAGGCGGACATGGTGCTCTCCTACACCACCTCCCCCGCCTATCACCTGATCGCCGAAAACAAGCCCCAGTACCGGGCGGCCGCGTTCGAGGAGGGTCACTACCGCCAGGTGGAAGTAGCAGCCAAGCTCAAGGGCGCCACACAGGGCAAACTGGCTGACCAGTTCCTGCAATTCATGGTGAGCCCCGCCTTCCAGAACGAGATCCCCGGCGGCAACTGGATGTATCCGGTGACAGACGTGGTGCTGCCCAAGGGATTCGAACAGATGATCACCGTAGCGAAGCCACTCACCTTCAGCTCTGACGAGGTAGCCGCCAACCGCAAGGGGTGGATCCGCGAATGGCTGCAAGCCGTCACCCAGTGAGTTCAGGTCGTCGCACCCTCTGGTGGCTGCCCGGCAGTGCAGCCACCCTGGTCATCCTGCTGCTCTCCATTGGGCCGCTGGTCGCCCTGTTGTGGCAGGCGGGGGCCCTCTCCCCCCGCGCCCTGCTAGGCGATCCCTACCTGCGCCACGTGCTGGGTTTCAGCCTCTGGCAGGCACTGCTCTCCACCCTGCTGAGCCTGGGGCTTGCCATCCCGGTGGCCAGGGCCCTGGCGCGACGCCGTTTCACCGGACGCCGCCTGCTGCTCAAGCTGTTCGGCCTCTCCCTGGTGTTGCCGGTCATCATCGCCATCTTCGGCATGGTGGCGGTGCACGGTCGTCAGGGCTGGCTGCCGCAACTGCTGCACGGCCTGGGCCTGGATCCCGGCAACTATCTCTATGGCCTGTTCGGCATCCTGCTAGCCCATGTCTTCTTCAACATGCCGCTGGCTGCCCGCCTCATCCTGCAGAGCATAGAGAGCATCCCCGAGTCCTCCTGGCGCCTCGCCAGCCAGCTCGGCATGCGCTCCTCCCACATCTTCCGGCTGCTGGAGTGGCCGCTCATCCGCGGCATCTTGCCGGGGCTCGCCAGCCTCATCTTCATGCTCTGCTTCACCAGCTTCACCACAGTGCTGGCGCTCGGGGGCGGCCCCAAGTCCACCACACTGGAGGTAGCGGTCTACCAGGCGCTGCGCTTTGACTTCGATCTCGCCACCGCTGGCGGGCTCGCCCTGGTGCAACTGCTGCTGACCCTGGCCCTGCTCCTGCTGCAACACAAGCTGCAGACCACCCCGGCCAGTCGCCTCACCAGCCGTCGCCCCTGCCTGCGTCCCGACAGACACCAGAAGGGCAGCGCTCTGGTGGATGGCCTGGCCCTGACCATGGGGCTCGCCATCTTCCTGCCGCCCCTGCTGGCCATCGTGGTCGCCGGGTTCAACCCCGGTCTGCTGGCGGCGCTCGGCTCACCCCGGCTGTGGCAGGCAGGGGGGCAGTCCCTGGGCATAGCCCTGGCGGCGGGCTCCCTGGCCACTTTGCTCGGCGCCGGGCTGCTGCTCACCAGCCGGCATCTGAGGGTGCGGGATCGCAAACGGCGGGCCGCCGCCCTGTGGGAGGCCAGCGGCTCCATGATCCTGATGATCCCGGCGGTGGTGCTCTCCACCGGCCTCTTCATCCTGTTCATGCCCTTCACCGACGTCTTTGCCCTGGGCCCCTGGCTGGTGGTGCTGGTCAACGCCCTGATGGCGCTGCCCTATGTGCTGCGCACCCTCTCGGCCCCCATGCAACTGGTGGTGCGCCAGTACGATCGGCTGGCGGACAGCCTGGGGGTGCGCGGCCTGCATCGCCTGCGCCTGGTGGAGTGGCCCCTGCTGCGCCGCCCGCTGGCCCTGGCCATGGCGCTCTCGATGATATTGTCCCTTGGGGATCTCGGGGCCATCGCCATGTTCGGCAGCCAGACCCTCACCACCCTGCCCTGGCTGCTCTATCAGCAGCTCGGTAGCTACCGGCTGACCGAGGCGGCCGCCACCGCCCTGCTGCTGCTCACCCTCTGCTTCTCCCTGTTCTGGCTGGTGGAGCGGGGACTGGGAGGCAGACATGTGGATCACTGATCCCCGGCGGCATTGCCGCCCCCCAGCCCCCAGGATTCGGCCGGGCACGCCCCTGGGGCGCCCCTTGGGGCAGTCACTCACGCTGCCTTTCATCAATTTTTCTTACTTGTTGTTCTATAAAACGACATTCAGGAGCCAAACATGCTGGTAATTGAGGAACTGGTCACCAGTTATCCCGACTGGCAGGTGACCTTCAGTGCGACCTTGCCCAAGGGGGAGATCACCGCCCTCATCGGTCCGAGCGGCGCCGGCAAGTCCACCCTGCTCGGCATGATCGCGGGCTTCGTGCCGGTGGAGTCGGGCACCCTCACCTTCGACGGCCAGGATCTGCTGTCACTGGGCCCCGCCGAGCGCCCGGTCACCACCCTGTTCCAGGATCACAACCTCTTCCTGCACCTGTCGGTGTTCGACAACATCGCCATCGGCCTGCATCCCGGCCTGCGCTTGAATCCGGCCCAGAAAAGGCAGGTGCAGGAGGCCGCTGACAAGGTGGGCCTGGGGGAGATGCTGACGCGCCTGCCGGAGCAGCTCTCCGGCGGCCAGCAGCAGCGGGTGGGGCTGGCCCGCGCCCTGGTGCGGGGCAGGCCGCTGCTGCTGCTGGACGAGCCCTTCTCGGCCCTCGAGCCGGCCCTGCGCCGGGAGATGCTGGCGGAGGTCGCCCGCCTCGCCTGCGAGCAGGGCATCACCGTGCTGATGGTCTCTCACAACCCCGAGGATGCCCAGCTCATCGCCGATCAGGTGCTCTTCATCGACGCGGGACGCATCGCCTTGCAGGGCAAGCCGGATATCCTGCACAGCAGCGATCACCCCGGGCTGCTGCGCTACCTGGGCCGACCGAGAGAGGCATGAGATAGGCGGGATCAAAAAAGGGGAAGCCGTCCGGCTTCCCCTTTCTCATTCAGAGGTCACGTCAAATCAGAGATTTTCCTCGGCGAACGAAGCCAGCCGGCTGCGCACCACCCCGTTCAGGAAGATGTTGGCACTGCCGTCGAAGTCCTTGAACCGCTCGACGATGTAGGTCAGACCCGAGGTCACCGGGCTCAGGTAGTTGGAGTCTATTTGAGCCAGGTTGCCGGAGCAGACGATCTTGGTCCCCTCCCCGCAGCGGGTGATGATGGTCTTGATCTGAGACGCGGTCAGGTTCTGGCACTCATCCAGCAGCACGAAGGTGTTCTGGATGCTGCGCCCGCGCATGAAGTTGACCGATTTGAACTGGATGTTGGCCTTCTCCATGATGTAGCTGAGGGACCCGCTCATGTTCTCGTCCTGCTTGTGCAGCACCTCCAGAGTGTCGGTGACCGCCGCCAGCCAGGGCATCATCTTCTCTTCTTCGGTGCCGGGCAGGAAGCCGATGCTCTCGGCAATTTCCGGGGTATTTCGGGTGACGATCACCTTCTCGTAGATCCCCTTCTCGATCACCAGCTCCAACGCCGCCGCCATGGCGAGCAGGGTCTTGCCGCAGCCCGCCGGGCCGGTCAGGATCACCAGGTCGATGTGCGGATCCAGCAGGGCATCCAGCGCCATGCCCTGATAGACGTTCTTGGGATGCACCCCCCAGGCCTTGCGGGACATCAGCCGCTCGCGGCCGAGATCTTTCAGGCGGATCTTGTTGCCGTCGTGGCTCAGTACCCGCGCGGCAAAGAAGTTCTCCTCGTCCAGGAGGTACTGGTTGACGTGGACGCCCTCCAGCAGGTTGGCATCGATGACGTGGACCGTATCGCGGCCATGGGTTTCGCTGTCGCACTCGCCGACCCGCTCCCAGAAACTGCCGGGCACCACCTGGAAGCCCTTGGCGAGCAGACGGATGTCGTCGATGAGCTGGTCGCTGCGGTAATCCTCCACATGGGCAAGACCTGCTCCCTTGGCCTTGAGGCGCATGTTGATGTCTTTGGTGACCAGCACCACCTGACGCTTCATCTCGTGCTTTTGCAGGTAGAGGGCGGCGTTGATGATGCGGTTGTCCGCCTCCTTGTCGGTGAACACCTCGGCATCCTGGGGCAGATGGTGGTCGCTGAAGATGGAGATACGGCCGCTCGCCTCGCCGGCCAGTGCCACTCCTTGCACTATCTGCTCCGGAGTCGCATCGCGGAACACATCTTCCAGGGCACGGATGGCGATGCGGGCATCACGGCTGACGTCCTTCTGGCGATCCTTGATGTTGTCGAGCTCTTCGAGCACCGTCATGGGGATGAGCACGTCGTGCTCTTTGAAGGAGTAGATGGCGAGGGGTTCGTGAAGCAGAACGTTGGTATCCAGGATAAACAGCTTTCGGTCCGTGTTGTCCATAAGCATCCTCCTTGGCACTGAAGGTGCCACGTGTGTGAATCTCAGATGTCATTGAAACCACACGGCCGTGACAGTTTTATTACCCCCAACGCTACGCCCGAATTTACCGGTGCGCAACAAATCGCTGCCATCATGGGCGTCGTTCGAACATAAAATCAGCAACGAAAAGGCCGGCATGTCGCCGGCCTTTGGTGGCAATCAGCACCTCAACCGCACTTGGAATCCCCGCAGTTGAGACAGGTCATGCAGCCATCCTTTTGCACCAGCGCCTTGGTGTGGCACTTGTAGCAGAGCACGGCACTGGGTGGGAAACCGCTGCCCGCCGGCTGCTCTTCTGCCTGCAATTGCGCCTGCTTCTCGGCCAGGAACGCCTGCTGGTGCTCGTCCAGCCCGGGTACCTTGAGCATGCCGATCTCGGTGAGATGGGTTTCGATCACGTTGCCAATTTCGGCGATGAGCGAAGGCACGTACTTGCCCTTGTTCCAGTAGCCCCCCTTGGGATCGAACACGGAGCGCAACTCCTCCACCAGAAAGGTGACGTCCCCTCCCTTGCGAAACACCGCCGAGATGATGCGGGTCAGCGCCACTATCCACTGATAGTGCTCCAGACTCTTGGAGTTGATGAAGATCTCGAACGGGCGCCGGGTCTCGTGCACCGTGCCCTCGTTAAGAATGATGTCGTTGATGGTGATGAACAGCGAGTGCTCGGAGACATGCTCCGGCGTCTTCAGTTTGTAGGTGGTGCCCATCAACCGTTCCGGGCGCAGCACGGTTTCATGCATGTGCACCACGTCATCCTGGGGCGTCGGCGCATCTTGCGGCTCATCCCGGGTTTTTACCTTGTAGGCGACGATTTTTCTGTCGATCTTCTTGACCATGTCTCGTCCTCAGAACTTGCCGTAATAGCCTTCTTTCAAGGCGTCATAGAGGTTGGCGGCGGTGTGCAGCTCGCCATCGTATTCGATCTCCTCGTTCCCCTTCGCCGTGATGACGGTGCCATCCTCCAGGGTGAACTCGTAACTGGTGTTCTCCAGATCCTTCTCCTTCACCAGCACGCCCTGGAAGGCGGCCGGGTTGAAGCGGAAGGTGGTACAGCCCTTGAGGCCGGAGTCCGAGGCATAGAGGTAGATATCCTTGAACTGCTCGAACGGAAAATCGGTCGGCACGTTGGCGGTCTTGGAGATGGAGGAGTCAATCCAGCGCTGGGCCGCCGCCTGGATATCCACGTGCCCGGTCGGCGTGATGTCGTCCGCGGTGATGAAGTAATCCGGCAGGCGGCTACCTTCCTCCTCGGCATAGGGCATGGCGGCCGGGTTCACCAGCTCGCGATAGGCCAGCAGCTCGAAGGAGTAGACATCCACGCTCTCCTTGCTCTTCTTGCCCGGTTTGATGACATTGCGGCTGTAGTGGTGGGCAAAGCTCGGCTCGATGCCGTTGCTGGCGTTGTTGGCGAGCGACAGGGAGATGGTACCGGTCGGCGCTATGCTGCTGTGGTGGGTGAAGCGTCCGCCCACCTCGGCCAGCTCGGCTACCAGAGCGGGATCCACTTCGGCCACCTGCTGCATGTAGCGGCTGTAGCGGGCATGCAACACCTTGCCCTTCACCTTGTCGCCGAGCTTGATGCCATCTGCCGCCATTTCGGGGCGCAGACGCAGCATCTTGCCGGTGACTTCGAACTCCTGCTCCATGATGGGGGCGGGCCCCTTCTCCTTCGCCAGACGCAGAGACTCCTGCCAGCCGGTCATCGCCAGCTCCTGGGAGACCTGTTCGGTGAAGGCGACGGAGGCCGCAGAGCCGTACTTGATGCGCAGCATGGTGAGGGTCGAGCCCAGCCCCAGGAAGCCCATGCCGTGGCGACGCTTGGCGGTGATCTCCTCGCGCTGCTTGGCCAGCGGCAGCTGGTTTATCTCCACCACGTTGTCGAGCATGCGGGTGAAGATGGCCACCACCTTGCGAAACGCGGGCCAGTCGAAGGCGGCCTGCTCGGTGAAGGGATCGCGCACGAAGGTGGTCAGGTTGACCGAGCCCAGCAGGCAGGCCCCATAGGGCGGCAGAGGCTGTTCACCGCAGGGGTTGGTGGCACGGATCTCTTCGCAGAACCAGTTGTTGTTCATCTGGTTCACCTTGTCGATCAGGATGAAACCGGGCTCCGCATAGTCGTAGGTAGAGGTCATGATGACGTTCCACAGCTTGCGCGCGGGCAGGGTCTTGTAGACCTTGCAGGCCACCTGGCCCAGCTCGTTGATCACAACCCCCTCCTTGTTGGGCCAGTCCGCCCAGACCACCCTCGCAGGGTCATCCAGCGTGATGCCATCCTGCTCCACCTCCTTGGCGGTGTAGGGGAAGATCAGTTGCCAGGGGGCATCCTCCTTCACCGCACTGACGAACTCTTCGGTGATGAGCAGGGAGAGGTTGAATTGACGCAGGCGACCATCCTCCCGCTTGGCCTGGATGAACTCGACGACATCGGGGTGACGGATATCCATGGTGCCCATCTGGGCGCCACGACGGCCACCGGCAGAGGAGACGGTAAAGCACATCTTGTCGTAGATATCCATGAAGGAGAGCGGCCCGGAGGTATAGGCCCCCGCTCCCGAGACGAAGGCTCCACGCGGTCGCAGGGTCGAGAAGTCGTAACCGATGCCGCAACCCGCCTTCAGGGTCAGCCCCGCCTCGTGCACCTTGCCGAGGATATCGTCCATCGAATCCTCAATGGTGCCGGAGACGGTGCAGTTGATGGTGGAGGTCGCCGGCTTGTGCTCAAACGCCCCGGCGTTGGAGGTGATACGGCCCGCCGGAATGGCACCATTGCGCAGGGCCCACAGGAAGGGTTCATACCAGGTGTCGGGTTCGCGCTCCTGCGCAGCCAGCGCGCGAGCGACACGCTGGTAGGTCTCGTCGATGGAGCCGTCGATGGGGGCGCCATCCTTGCTCTTGAGACGATACTTGCTGTCCCAGATCTCGAGAGACGTCTCCTGCAGAGGGATCTGGCGGCTGGCGGTGACGCCCTCCAGTACCGGAATGGATTTAGCCATGGTCAATCAACCTCCTGTGAATGGGGCAATATCGTGACAAGAATACTACCAGTAGCAAATTTAAGAACTTAAAACACAATATGTTGTGATTCATCCGTCGTGAGGGCGCCGATTCTATCCTAAAAAAAT
Organism: Aeromonas sp. Prich7-2; assembly: GCF_017939255.1. NCBI lineage: Bacteria > Pseudomonadati > Pseudomonadota > Gammaproteobacteria > Aeromonadales > Aeromonadaceae > Aeromonas > Aeromonas sp. Prich7-2. Next base: position 925 of record NZ_JAGKRI010000003.1, on the reverse strand, counting down.
GCCCCGGCCAGCAGATTTCTGGGCCAGGGCATTTAACCGGTTCAATTTCCGAGAGATTTAAAGCGAGAGACTATCTCAGGGTTTCTTGACGTATACGCTCGGTGTCTCACCCGCCATATTCAGATAGAACTCATAGACGCCATCCGCCTCGGGCGAGAACTTCATGTCCTCATACTTGGAGCACGGGTTGACCGGTACAGGTTCCCCGCCGAGCACGGCAACGCCATCGCTCGGGCTCTTGTAACCGAAGTTGCTGCCACAACTCCAGCCGGAGTCGGCAAACTTGAACTTGTAAGGAGCCCACTCTTTCTTGAGCGTCCCCTTGGCCATGTAGAGCTTGTCGGCAACCTTGACGACCTTGCTTTCGTCGGTGGCCATCCAGTCGTTCATCTCACCACGCAGGTAGATGGACTTGCCGCCGAAGTCGCTGTTGTCCGCCGCCGCCTGCTCTGCACCACCATTGGATGCGCAACCGCCTAATACCAGGGTTCCCGCCGCCAGCATCATCGTTACTGTTCTTTTGAACATGTGTCCATTCCTCAAATTATTGTGATTCCTTGGTCCATCGATGTGGACCCGGGAATTAAACCAGAGCAGGCATGACAAGAAAGGTAGAAGCATCACATTCTGTGCTTTTTATATCCAGAATGCGGGTCTTCGAATAGATATTGAGCAGAAATAGGCCGCAAACAAGTCGATATTGGCTGGGATGATGAATGCGAGTATCAGAAAACACGGCGGAAAACAGCACCATAGTGCCCGCCTGCCCTCCAGTGAGGGCTGAATTTCAGGCAATAAAAAACCCCGCTCGAGTGAGCGGGGTTTCTTGTATTGGGTGCCTGGCAGTGTCCTACTCTCGCATGGCGAATGCCACACTACCATCGGCGCTACAGCGTTTCACTTCTGAGTTCGGCATGGGGTCAGG
>NZ_JAGKRI010000039.1:0-22964 GCF_017939255.1 Aeromonas sp. Prich7-2 | reverse complement strand
ACTGAAGGGAGAATCGATGAGAAAGAGGAGAAGTGAGTTGACCCAATCTGAACACTCGAGTTAGAAACGGGGTGACGTGAGCGCGTTAAGGATCAGGGTGTTCACGTTGGCCGGAATGGCTGTTCAACTTCGCCGGAATACGCACCGAGCAAGCTGTACAACAAGGCGCCCCGTTCACCACCATGATCAGAGCCAAAAAACAGGAAGTTCTTTCGCCCCAAGCTCACCAGCCGTAGCGCATTCTCCGCTATGTTGTTGTCCACCTCTACCCAGCCGTTTTCGGTGTAGTACGTCAGTGCTGACCACTGATTCAAGGCATAGGCGAAGGCCTTGGCCAGCTCTGAGTGACGCGAGAGCGACTGCATCCTATCCCGTAACCAGATCTCCAGCTCTTCCAGTAAGGGCTTTGCCCGCCGTTCTCGTTCTGCCAGCCGATGTTCTGCTGACATGCCACGCAGTTCTGCTTCAAGGTTGTAAAGCTGACCAATTCGTTTGAGGGCTTCGTGTGTGTTGTCCGATGGCGTTCGGATATGCACATCATGGATCTTTCGCCTGGCATGAGCCCAGCAAGCTGCTTCCTTTATCGTGCCGGCGGCTCGGTCTTCACGATATAGATCATTAAATCCTGCATATGCGTCTGCCTGTAGGACGCCGCTGAAATCGGCAAGATGGCTTTGCGGATGGACTCCCTTTCTATCAGGCGAGTAGGCGAACCAGACGGCTGGCGGCAGTTCGGAGCCTGCGTTGCGATCATCGCGTACATACGTCCACAGACGCCCTGTTTTTGTCTTTTTATTGCCGGGGAGCAGTACCGGGACCGGCGTATCGTCTGCGTGTAGTTTGCCATCGGTCAGCACATACTGCCGCAGCGCATCCTCAAGCGGTGATAGCAATCGGCAACACGCATCCACCCAACCAGAGAGCACTGAGCGGCTCAGTTCCACACCCTGACGGGCATAGATTTCCGACTGGCGATACAGCGGGGTGTGCTCTGCATATTTAGAGGTGAGTACCCGAGCCAGTAAGCCTGGCCCGGCGATCCCCCGCTCGATAGGACGTGATGGCGCTGGCGCTTGTGTGATGAAATCGCACTGCCCGCAGGTGTGTTTCTCCCGAACCGTGCGGATGACCCGGAAGGCACTGCGTATCAGCTCTAACTGCTCAGCAGTATCTTCTCCAAGGTATGACAGCGTTCCACCACATTCCGGGCAGACTGCCTCTGTTGGACGCAGGCGGTGCTCATTGCGAGGAAGGGCCTGAGGGAAGGGTTTGCGAGTGCGGGTCTGGCGAAGTGGCCGAGGTACTGCTGGGTCATCGACCCGGCCGGTGATGGCGTCACTTTCCTGCTGAAGTATCTTCAGTTGCGCTTCTGTCTGAGCGATACGACGAGCGAGTTTCTCGGACTGGCGGCCAAAATACATACGCCGCAGTTTGTCGAGTTGCGCAAGCAGGCGCTCAATTTCACGCTCCCGCTCTTCCAACCTGGCATGCAAAACACGATTGAGTGACTCCTGTTCGGCCAGGAGTCGTTTCAGTCGCAGGATTTCGTCGGCTAGTGATTTTTCCATACCCATGCATCTTACATGGGGGATCACTTTTTACAACATGGTCAATGAGTTAGCCAGGCGTTTTGGATGGCGCCAGTCTATCCCCTCCAGTAGCATGGCCAGTTGTGCAGGCGTCAAAAAGACTTTGCCGTCTCGAGCCGATGGCCAGGCAAACCGACCCCGCTCCAGCCTTTTGGTCAGCAGACACAGACCATCGCCGGTAGACCAGAGAAGCTTAACTTGACTCCCGTTACGGCCCCTGAAGATAAAGACATGCCCTGACAAGGGATCATCCTTCAACGTCATTTGCACTTTCGAGGCTAACCCATTGAAGCCATTTCTCATGTCTGTGATACCGGCCACGATCCAGATCCGGGTGTCAGTAGGAAGATTGATCATACGCGAAGGGTCTCCAGGATCATTCGTAATGCATTGGTATCGACGGTGCCATCGATGACGATCATTGCACGCCCCAGTCGTATCTCGATTTTTCCTGATGGCGTTTCTACAGAGGGTGTGGCTGGCGTTGGCACTTCGGGAGGCACAAGGAGCTCCATGGATGAGGGGGGGAACACCAGTTCGATGGGATATAACGCAGGGACTTCGGCTTTGGCATCACGTCGCCATTTGAACAAGAGGTTTGCATTGACCCCGTGCTCCTGTGCGAGTTTTGAGACGGAGACGCCGGGCTGATTGGCGGCATCGACAAGTCTCTGTTTGAATTCTCTCGAGTAATTGGCTCTGCCTTTACGGCTGCTATTGGTACGGCTATTGGTGTACACCATGTTGGTTCCCACTACTTTTTAGTGGGAACCACTTTGTCCACAACTGCCACGATTCACCAGACGGTACTGGCCGGACGCTTACATTGATACCACGTAAATGAGCCACGGCTTACATTTCTCCGCGCTAGAATGCGGGAGTCAGGATTGGCCTGAATACGCAAGGGCAGGGCGTGAGCTGCAAAATCTTAACTGTGAACTCGCCATCAAGGGCCGCCCACATCATCATCGCGGGCGGTAATAGTGCTATCGAAAACTTGTCCACTGACCATGAGCGAGTTCTGCTTGACTCAGGTGGTAAGTGCGCTGGTCTACTTCCTTCACGGACGCGGGGGGCTGTGGAGATGTTGGGCGACCCCGGCAGCACGCCTGTCGGGAAGGGGATCTCAAGACTTAACACATAGTAGGGTGAGCCTGGCAAGCAGGCACATAAATATGATCTTATAGAGGACATCCATCATGGCTCCGCCGCTGAGGTAGTGTCAATGTTGCAACCTCTGCGTCCAGCAGTGGGAGGGCTGTATGCCGGTCGCCTATCTATATCTGGTGCCGCACCAACTAGGGCGCTGTTCGTGAAACGTATTGGTAGCTCTCCTTATACTTATTCCTAGATATTCAGGAAGAGGGTCTTGCCATGCTTCACGAGCGCTTTGTCGAACTGCTCCGCACCTTCACCCAGCTCACCCCCATACAACTGACGCGAGCTCAGGAACACCTTCGTGACTAGTTGCAGCACGACTTGCTGCATCAGGCCTTAGCCGAGCAGCAGACCCGGCCTGACTGTCCCCACTGTCATGCTGCGCTGGTCATCCATTGGGGGCAGGCTCATGGCCAACAGCGTTACCGCTGCAAGAAATGTGGTAAAACTTTCAACCAGTTACACGCCACGGCCCTGGCCAAGTTGCATCACAAACATCTGTGGGCTCGTTATGCTGACTGCCTCAGTCAGGGGCTTTCTCTACGCACAGCAGCTCAACAGTGTGGCGTCCATTTGACGACCTCGTTCCGTTGGCGGCATCGCTTCTTGCGCTATGCCCTGACCACGCGCGCCACCCAGCTTGCCGGGATTGTCGAGGCCGATGAGGTGTTTACCCCCGAGTCCTTCAAAGGACGCCGTCACTTAACGCGGCCGGCCAGACGGCATGGGGGGCGAGGCCATGGGCATGTCCCACTGGTGCCAGCCCTGATAGCGCTGGACCGGTATGGGCGCGAGAGTGATGCGGTCCTGCTGGACAAGAGCAACCAGCAGTTGACGCCCTCCTTGCTGCCGTTACTCAAGCGCGGCAGCATCCTGTGCACCGATGGCAACCAAAGCTATATCAAGATAGCCAGACAGGGGGCAGGGATAATCCATAAGCGCTTGATAATGCAAAAGCATCACCGGGTGGAAGATGACGTCTTCCACATACAGACGCTGAATAACTACGTGAGTCGTTGGCGTGAGTGGATGCGGAAGTTTCATGGGGTAGGCACGGACTACTTGCAAAACTACCTTGCTTGGTTCCGAGTGGTGGCTCAAGAGCCCAATACGGCCTGTTCATGGTTGATGGGGGGCGTCAAAAGACTCGCCAACACCTAGCGCGAACAGCGCCCCAACTAGGGCCTGATAACCATCGCCCAAGAGATAGCTAGAACCTAGCTTACTAAGGAGCGGCCATCACCGTGAAGTATCTGGCACCACAAGCTTTGCAGGGACTGTTGCGCTCGCCGCAGTGTCAGGTATTTGTTGATGACAAACGTTTGAGCTCGCTCATGGTTCGAAGGGAAGCAGATGATCTCACGTCGAAGAGTGTTCATCTTCCTAAAAATGACCGTTATTATTACAATCGATCAGATTAGAGCAAATAGCGTACTGTCTATATGCTAGGTTGAGTTAAGGAGGGTGCGAATAAGCACCCTCCACAACGAAACAGAAAAATTTAGTTCATTAAATTCAAATACTTACGAGGGCGCATTTTTATGTTTGGTGACTTATTCGCACCTTCCTTAATTGTTGGTTTCACATTCTTAAGCAGAAATCTATGAACAAAGAAGATGACTTCAGGTTGGATCAAAAAGTTCGTGCCACATGGATGTATTACATCGCAGGCCAGAATCAAAGCGAAATCGCAAGTGTGCTCGGCACATCCAGGCCCGTGGTTCAAAGACTCATTGCTGCAGCAAAAGAGGAGGGTCTTGTATCAATTGTCCTGCACCATCCAGTTGCGCAGTGTCTTGATTACGCGCAATTGCTGCAGGAGAAATACCAACTAATCGACTGTAACATCGTCCCGGTGTATAGCGAGGAAAGTGCACTAGACAGTGTTGCTTTCGGCTGTTACCAGCTAATGGCTCGTTATTTGCGTGAGGACAATCAAAAAATCATTGGCATTGGTTCCGGTTTGACTCTGAAAAAAACCATTCAGAGAATTGACTTCGACAGCTTGAATACGCGCTGTGTTGCGCTGATAAGTGCAATGGACTCGTATGGTCAATGTAACTATTACGATGATGTCCCATTGCTACTGGCGAGAAAAATTCGGGCGAAATATTACCAATGGCCAGTATCGCGTTATGTACAAACCACCGATGAGCATACCCTGTGGTGCTCTAGTCGCCTCTTTCGTAGCGTGAGTTCTATGGCTGAACAGGCAGATGTGATTTTCGTCGGGATCGGTTCGTTTGGCGCTCAAAGTCCTATCGTTAAAGATGGCTTTATCAGTCATGAACAGCTTGATGGATTAACCACACAGGGTGTGATCGGCGAAATATTAGGTCGTTTTATCGATGCTGCAGGTCAGGTAGTAGACTGTGACAGCAACAAACTGCTCACTAGTTACGATATCCGCCATAACCCGTGTCCTCGCATTGCTGCGGCACATGGTGAAGATAAGCGTCAGGGTATTCTTGCAGCAATTAAAGGTGGATGGATCAACGGGCTGGTCACAGATGAACACACCGCTCGCTGGTTGTTAACTCGTTAAACCCACCAGCCAGAAAACAAAGTGAGTAATAGAAGCTCATTTGGTGATGGGTCTCGATAGGTAAATTTTCGTTTATGCACTTGAGGACAGAAGGGCGCCAAATTACCCTTTAGCGAAGATTGACTCACTACTTATCTCGGAGGCGAACGTCTCACTTTGTTTTTTGTCAATGCTGCCCGGTGAGCAGTTACGAAGTAACTTGCCGTTGATGTTGATATGAAGAATTCTTGGTGATCAGGACCCCTTTCTCGCCTGAAGTTCCGTGCGGATTATGCGTATTTGTAAATATCGCAGGGGGATGTGTCAAACTACCGGATATCTGACCTGTTCAGAGGGATATTTAGAACGAATCTACATTATTTAATAAATCCCGTAGTGTTCTGCCCCATTCAACAGAATGGGGCAGAAATCAACTTTACTACAAACTAACCCCGCTGACGCGATTTCAGGCTTTCAAGCATTACTGCGGCAATAATAATCACCCCTTTCACCACCTGCTGATTGTAACCAGAAATATTCATCAGGTTCATCAGGTTGGAAATTATGCTGAGGATCATCACACCCACGATCGTGTTAATGACGGTGCCACGTCCGCCAGCCAAACTGGCGCCACCAACCACTACAGCAGCAATAACATCAAGCTCAAAACCGACAGACAGAACCGGTGAGCCAACACCTGTACGTGTTGACGCCAGTACACCTGCCAGCCCACAAGCAAATCCACTTAAGGCATAAACCGCAAATTTATACCAACCTACCTTGATACCGGCGAAACGTGTTGCGGTTTCATTTGAACCAATTGAAATTGTCAGGCGACCAAACACTGTGTATTTATAAACACAATGCGCTAGCAGTGCGAAGGCCAACAGAACATAGACAGGATTTGGTAATCCAAACAGGTACCCAGTACCAAAATCAACAAATGAGGTGTCTTCAATAAAGATCGGCTGTCCCTTGGAGATAATCAACGCCAGTCCCCTGGCAATGGTCATCATTGCTAGCGTGGCAATAAATGGCGCAATGTTAAACATGGTGACTAGCGATCCTGCCCCAGCACCAATAATTGCAGCAGTAAATAAACTTGCAAATAATGCAGGCCACAAGCCAATTTCAGGAATTAAAATTGCCACTGCAACTGAAATAAATGCCATCACTGAACCGACGGATAAGTCAATACCTCCAGTCAGAATTACAAAGAGCATGCCGAGTGCCGCTAACCCTAGTGGCACACTCTGGCGTAATACGTTGGTAATATTGTCCCCACTGTAAAACTTATCCGACAGGAAACCTGCTATAACCAACATGAAAAGGAAAACAATTAGTGTTGAGTTATTAACTAGAAATTTTAACACCCTTTCATTGTAGGAGGGCATCACTTGATACTGGTTAACTTGTTCCATATATTCCTCGCTCAAATCAATGCCCGTTTGGGAATGGCATGCTTCATGATGTTTTCTTCAGTAATTTCATTGCCGATTAGTTCACGAGTGATACTTCCTTCACTCATAACATAGACACGGTGAGATAGGTTAATAACCTCAACCATTTCAGAAGAGATTAAAATAATGGCGAATCCGCGTTCTGCCAGTTCGTGGATAACATTGTAAATTTCTACCTTTGCTCCCACATCAACGCCGCGTGTTGGTTCATCAAGGATTAGTAGGTCACACCCAGTATTTAGCCATTTAGCAATAACCACTTTTTGTTGATTACCACCACTAAGACTGGAAACTGGGTGCTCAACTGACCCTAACTTGATCTTCAGCTTACTTCGATACTCTTCAGCCAGGCTTTTATCCTGTTGATGATTAATAATGCCAAAGGGATAACAAACACTTTTCAGACTTGATAAAGAAACATTCTCGCGAATGCTCTGAGTAAGGATAGCACCCTGCTCTTTACGGCTTTCAGGCACCAGACCAATCCCATATTTCATTGCGTCAGCAGGATGATGAATATTTATCTGTTGACCATTTTTAGTTATCGTCCCCTCTGACATGCGGTCAATGCCAAACAGACAGCGGGCAATCTCTGTACGGCCAGCACCAACCAGTCCCGCAAGACCGACAATTTCTCCCTTACGGACATGTAGATTAATGTCATTTAACAGTGACTTAGTTGTCAGATTTTCTACTTTTAATATTTCTTGTTTTTGTGGAATATTTTTAGATGGATATAAGTTTTCGAACGTTCGCCCCACCATTGCAGAAATAATGTCATCTTCAGTACATGATTTTGGGTCGAGATCGCCAACAGACACGCCATCTTTAATCACGCTAATTGCATCGGCTATCTTAAATATTTCCTCTAGTCGATGTGAAATATAAAGAATTGTAACCCCTTGGCCCTTCAATAATTTAAGTTGACTAAAGAGAATTTCAATTTCCCGTTCAGAGAGAACCGCCGTCGGTTCATCGAGGATCAAAAACCTGACGTTGCGTGCTAACGATTTAGCAATTTCTACCATTTGCTGGTATGCCACGCTCAGATCGCCGACCTTATCATCAGGCTTTATATCAAATCCAAGGTTACTTAACACCTTAGATGCTTTCTTATTCAGGGTATTCCAGTCAATTGCAAACCGGCCCATTCCCAAATCATCAAGATATATATTTTCAGCAACACTTAAATCTGGTGAAAGAGCCAATTCCTGATAGATGATACCGATCTCATTGTCCCGACTTTGTCTTGGCGTCGTAAAATGGACTTCTTTACCATTAATATGTAGTGTGCCGCCATCTTTAACATGAATCCCTGATAAAATTTTCATCAACGTTGATTTTCCAGCACCGTTTTCGCCAACGATTGCATGAATATCACCACGTTTTACTTTCAGGTTCACATTTTTGAGTGCGTGCACCCCACCGAAACTTTTTTTCACCTTATCGATGACAATTGCATACTCTTCCATCAGGAATTTCCTTCAATTTTAAAATTGCCTCCCCTTGTTATAGGAGAGGCAAATCGATTAGAAAATAGAGTCTTTGTTGTAATATTTGCTCACGTTATCCTTGGTGATCAAAATAGATGGGATGTAAACGTAGTCTGGGAACTCTTTTTGACCAGCATGATATTTTTTAATCACATCCAATACAGTATTAGTCAACAAGTCTGGATTATTAGATGCTGTGGCTTGAATATCACCACGTTGGACAGCCTCAAGGCCTTTTTTATATCCATCGTGAGAGAAAACACTCACATTTTGCAACTTGTTGGCGGCTTTCAATGACAGCACCGCACCAAGCGCCATGTCGTCCATTTCGCTATAGACACAGTTGATTTTGTCTCCGTGTGAGACAATCAAATCTTCCATAGCTTTCAGTCCGCCCTGCTGGTCCCAGTTACCCCAGCCTTGACTCAGCACACTAAGTTGCGAGTGGTTATATTTACGCAACTGTGCCTCAGTGACACCTCTCATAAAGTTGGCGCGTCTAGCTTCCCCTACCAGGTTCCCCTGATTGCCACTAATCACAATGCAATTCATTGGCTTGTCGCCGAACTTTTCAACCGCATATTCACCGATCAAAATGTTGTTTTTCATATTGTTGGCCTGGACACGGGTGATGACCGGCGCATCAAGGGAAATATCACTGTCTAGTACGACAACGGGAACGTTTTTGCTTTGGGCCATTTTCGTAATACGCATGCCAGCTTCTGGATCCTGTGGGTTGAGAACCAGATAATCAACTCCTTGCGACAGCATATCCTCGACGTCCGAGATCTGTTTAGTCAGATCTCCGCGTGCGTCTGTTGTAATTAATTCATAGCCACGTTCTTTGGCATGAATTTTCATATACTCTGTCAAACCGTTGAAGAATGCTCCGTTGAGGGTTCGGTTAGCAAAACCAACTTTAATTTGGTCTTCCGCATGTGCGGCACCTGTAACTGATGTCATTGCTAATGCTATAACTAAAGCCAACTTTTTCATCTTATTTTCCTTGTGTAGGTTACAGTACAACACGTTGTATTGGCGACCTCATGCCGCCATTACTAACGGATTCGAAATTAAATGAAACGGCATTCGATGTTCAGGTGGTTACGGGCTGCAACACGCTGCTGATACTGCAGTCAACAATCTTGTAAACGTGCAGGATGCATATGCTTGTTTCCCCGCACGCCAATACTCCGTCGTTGGTCGCCCTGCACCATGATGTTGTTGTATTACAAGTGGTATACACAGTGCGGAACTTCAAAGATCGCACGTTCACTCACAGACACCTACAACTTGCAACATCAAAACACCAGCATCGAACATTTGAGATTTTAATGGTCAATTGACCGCCTCATGACCCTATACTAGACGTTAGTGTGGGGTCTATTCTGAGACGCAATGCACGAAATTTGCATTTGACCAAAAAAATATCATTTGCTCTTAATGCCGCATTGACTCAATAAAGGTTCATTTGCCTGATGTGTTGAATCAAACCTTACGTCTGTAGCATGTTGTTCAGAGAAGTCAGTGACGCAGAGTGTTTCTGGCTGGAAAGGTGGGTGCAGAATGACTAGGCTAGTCACCTGAGGGAAGAGCCTGCTTTCAGAGGTAATGCGCTTACGTTCATTCTCTTGGATTGTCTGACGGTAAGGTTTTCCAAATCTCCAAGATGAACGTTATCTAGCATCATGGGATGACATCGCGCCGTGACGGCTTCCAGCTCGCATATGATGCGGCTACTGGGGTAGAGTGCTTATCAAATCAGTCGCAGCTCGGCTGCTGCGGTGCTGCCTTGTGGGCAACAAAAAAAGGTCGCCTGAGCGACCCTTTATCATTACCAAGAACAATTACAGTATGGCTTTTGCTTTCGCTACCACATTGGCAACAGTAAAACCGAACATGTCGAACAGCTGCTCCGCCGGTGCCGACTCACCGAAGGTGGTCATACCGACGATCGCGCCGTTCAGGCCGGTGTACTTGCACCAGTAATCAGCAATCCCAGCTTCAATCGCCACACGAGCTGAGACGGCTTTGGGCAGCACGGCTTCACGATAAGCAGCATCCTGTTTATCAAATGCATCGGTGGACGGCATAGACACCACACGCGCCTTAATGCCTTCTGCAGACAGCTGATCCCACGCCATTACCGCCAGTTCCACTTCCGAACCGGTGGCGATTAATATCAACTGCGGCTGTCCGTCACACTCCTTCAACACATAGGCACCGCGTGCGATGTCTGCCAACTGTTGTGCAGATCGCTCCTGTTGGGCCAGGTTCTGACGGGACAGTATTAACGCTGTTGGACCGTCGTGACGTTCCACCCCGTATTTCCACGCCACTGCCGATTCCACTTGGTCGCACGGGCGCCAGACGCTCATGTTCGGGGTCATCCGTAGGGACGCTATCTGTTCCACCGGCTGGTGCGTCGGACCGTCTTCGCCCAGACCGATGGAGTCGTGAGTGTAGACCATCACCTGACGCTGCTTCATCAGGGCCGCCATCCGCAGCGCGTTCCGTGCATATTCGACAAACATCAGGAAAGTCGAGGTATAGGGCAGGAAACCACCGTGAAGAGCAATACCGTTGGCAATTGCCGTCATGCCAAACTCGCGCACGCCGTAATGGATGTAGTTACCAGCCGCGTCTTTATTAATCGCTTTCGAACCGGACCAGATGGTCAGGTTGGATGGCGCTAGGTCAGCGGAGCCACCAAGGAATTCCGGAAGCAGCGGGCCGAAGGCTTCGATGGCATTCTGCGACGCTTTACGACTAGCTATTTTGGACGGGTTAGCCTGTAGCCTTTCAATAAAGGCCTGTGCCTTAGCGGAAAAATCTGCTGGCAGTTCGTTTTTTACTCGACGGGTGAACTCTGCTGCTTCCTGAGGGAAGACTTTCGCGTAAGCTGCGAATTTCTCGTTCCAGGCGGCTTCTTTGACCTGGCCTGCTTCTTTTGCATCCCACTGCGAGTATATGTCTGACGGGATGTCGAACGGGGCGTGGTCCCAGCCTAGTGCTTTGCGGGTCGCGGCGATTTCAGCATCCCCCAGCGGGGCACCGTGACAATCGTGGGTACCAGCTTTGTTCGGCGAACCGAAACCGATGATGGTTTTGCACATCAGCAGCGACGGTTTGTCTGTCACCGCACGCGCTTCTTCGGTTGCCCGTCTGATAGCATCGGCGTCATGGCCGTCCACGCCACGCACCACGTGCCAGCCGTAGGCTTCATAACGGGCCGCAGTGTCATCGGTGAACCAGCCTTCCACGTGACCGTCGATAGATATACCGTTGTCATCATAGAACGCAATCAATTTGCCTAGCTTCAGGGTGCCCGCCAGTGAGCACACTTCGTGGGAGATGCCCTCCATCATGCAGCCGTCACCAAGGAACACGTAAGTGAAGTGGTCAACGATGTCGTGGCCTAGACGGTTAAACTGTGCAGCGAGCGTTTTTTCCGCGATTGCCATCCCGACCGCATTGGCAATCCCCTGACCCAGCGGGCCGGTGGTCGTTTCAACACCCGGGGCATAACCGACTTCCGGATGACCCGGGGTTTTCGAGTGCAGTTGACGGAAGTTTTTCAGATCGTCCATCGACAGGTCATAACCGGTGAGGTGCAGCAGACTGTAAATCAACATCGAGCCGTGGCCGTTGGACAGTATGAAACGGTCACGGTCAGCCCAAGATGGGTTCTGTGGGTTATGGTTCAGGAAATCACGCCACAGGACTTCGGCAATGTCAGCCATTCCCATCGGGGCTCCCGGATGACCGGATTTGGCTTTCTGTACTGCATCCATGCTCAGTGCACGGATTGCATTGGCAAGCTCTTTACGCGACGGCATCTGCTACCTCCTGTTTTTCCAGTAGTGTGTTCAGCATCGACTCCAGTTTTACCTGGTCCTGGGCAAATAAACGGATCCCTTCGGCCAGCTTGTCGACGGCCATCGGATCCTGATTATGCTGCCAGTAAAACTCGGCTTCGGTCATTGGCATTGGCAGCATTTCCGTTTCTGCCGGCGGTATCAGCGCAGTGGTAACATCGCCTTCTGTCCGGCTCAGCGTTTCGAGCAGCGAAGGTGCGATGGTCAGACGGTCACACCCGGCCAGCGCCATAATTTGTTCCACCCTACGGAAACTGGCACCCATGATGACTGTTGGGTAACCGTGTTTTTTGTAGTAGTGATAGATGTTGCGCACGGAAACCACGCCCGGATCGTTTTGCGGGTTTTCATCCCCCAGCAAATTGCGCTCGCGGTACCAGTCATAAATACGCCCGACAAACGGTGAAATGAGCCAGACACCCGCTTCGGCGCAGGCTCGGGCCTGTGCAAACGAAAATAACAGTGTCAGGTTGCAGTGGATCCCTTCACGTTCAAGCGCTTCCGCCGCCTTGATCCCCTGCCAGGTCGAGGCCAGTTTAATCAGCACACGCGAACGGTCGATGCCTGCCTCCTCATAAAGGCGTATCAGCTTTCGCGCTTTTTCTACGCATAACTCACTATCAAACGACAGTCTGGCATCGACTTCGGTCGAGACCTTGCCCGGCACCAGGCGAAGTAACTCCAGGCCAATATTGACCGCCAGTTTGTCGCTGGCGTTATTAAGCTGCATCTCTTTACTGCCACCCTGTTCGCGGGCCCAGGTGACTGCCTGCTCGATCAGAGGTCGGTAGAGCGGCTGTGCCGCCGCTTTCAAAATCAAGGACGGATTCGTGGTGGCGTCTTCCGGCGCGTAATCGCGAATCGCGGTGATATCGCCACTGTCAGCCACCACAGTGGTGACCGCACGGAGTTTTTCCAAAATCGTCATGGTGATTACCTTGGTTATTAGCTTCACATTGGGAAAAGAGTGGCATATTGAGCTTTGTTTTAGCGCACTCAATGAACATTTAAACGGTTGGCTCGTGCGGCAATGCTGTCGGTACCATGAGCGCCTGAAGCAATATGGGCATTGAGCGATAACGTCCTGTCGCATTGCTGAATTTGACATGCGCACAATCGTCGGCCACCACCAGCGTTTTCATCCCTGCGGCCTGAGCGGCCTGGAATCCATTTAGACTGTCTTCAATCACCAGACATTCATCCACAGACAGATCCAGTTTGCGGGCCGTTGAGAGATACACCGCGGGATGCGGTTTTCCATGTGCTTCGTCCTCTGCACTGGAAATTACCTCAAAATAGTGCCAGAGCTGAAGTTTATGAAACACAGCGTCAATTACTTGGTGGGATGATGATGTCGCCAACGCGAGCCGATAACCTTGTTGGTGGAAATATTCCAGTGCTTCATAAATACCAAGCATTGGTTCGCCATTTGTACTGATAAGTGCGGTAATTTTGGCGAGGATTTTTAATTCAAGCTGTGACGACTCATTCATGAGGTTAAATTTTTCGCACCAAACACGCGCGATCTCATCCAGACGCTTGCCTTTCGTCAGCGTTTCACATTCAGTCACGCTGACTGCCGCACCATAATCGGCCAGTGCCGAAATCTGCGCCTGTTGCCAGAAGGGCTCTGAATCAATGATCACGCCATCCATATCGAAAATAATTGCTTTTGCTCGCATATTGGCCTGCTCTAGTGGGCTGACGGGGTCCCCAGCCAAAAATTAAGTATTGCGTGGTTTACATGTTTCCTAACGCATCCTGCGAAGGATATCTGTTTTGTACAAACTTGGCGGAGTGACACAATTGCAAGCACGCTGGGAAATGCCAGATGTTCTGCAGAATGCAGTGAAGCACTTGGTAGGATAATGCCATTCCCACACTAACGAACCAACGTACCGATACCATCCAGACAATGTTTTCGCCCATAAAAGCTCACAACACATTGGCGGGAATGGTTTTAAAGAATAAGGCTGCGGACATTGGCAACTACTTCGGTGGTAAAGCTCAATTCTTCTACGAATACCAGAGGCATCAATATAGAAAATCTGAGCCACCATTTATTCTTTTATATCCAGACATTGCAGGGTGCTGAGAGTCCATCCGGCATCCTTGCCGGATGACATTTGCGACGATCGCTATTGTCGAAGTATCAATGCTTACGATATTTCAGATCGTTCTCATACAGCGCTTTAAACTGAATATACCTGCGCATAATGGTTTCATGTCGCTCGGCATCGGCAGTCCAGATTTGATGTACTTCTGGTTTATTGCACACTGTGCTTAGCGTTTTTCCTGCCGCAAGGCAAGCCAAGCGTGCAGCACCCAGCGCTCCACCTGTTTCCCCACCTTTGTGAGTAACCACCGGCATATTCAGAATATCGGCCAGCAACTGTGCCCAGAACGGGCTTCGTGCGCCCCCACCTACCAGTGAACACTGTTCGATACGAGTACCGCTTTCCTGCAATACACGTAACCCGTCGGCGATCCCAAAACTGACCCCTTCCAGGACTGCATACCCCATCAGTGCACGCTGGCTGGAGTGGGTTAACCCATGGAACATCCCTCTGGCATCCGGATCGTTATGTGGAGTGCGTTCACCAGAAAGATAGGGCAGGAACATCGGTGCACTGGCTTTTTCCTCCGCACTGAGTTGCGCGATCTCTTCCAGCAACGCCACTTCAGTCACTCCCACCAGTCGGCAGAACCACTGCAGGCAACTGGCCGCACTCAGCATGACGCTCATCTGGTGCCACAGATTGGGCAGTACGTGACAGAACGCATGAACCGCCGACTGCGGTGCCGGACGGTAGGCATCCGTTACCACAAAGAGTACGCCGGAGGTTCCCAGAGAGATAAATGCATCCCCCGGTGACACTGCGCCGACGCCGATTGCACTGACCGCATTGTCACCGCCACCTCCTGCTACCACGACAGAGGCGTTTAACCCCCAGCGTTTAGCAATCTGCGGATCGAGCGTGGCTGACACCTCGCAGCCTTCAACCAATACCGGCATATGACTGCGTGACAAACCGCATTTTTCCAGCAGTGCATCAGACCAGTCGCGCTTTGCAACATCCAGCCAGAGCGTACCGGCCGAGTCGGACATATCCGAGATTTTTTTGCCGGTCATTTTGAAACGCAGATAGTCTTTCGGCAGTAAAACTGTATCAGTTCGTTTAAAATTCTCCGGTTCATGTCGACGAACCCATAGCAGTTTTGGTGCCGTAAAACCTGGCATCGCCAGATTACCCGCGACCTGATGCAACTCCGGTGCAATTTCTTCGAGTTCGGCACACTCCTCTGCGCTACGAGTGTCGTTCCACAAAATTGCCGGACGGATTACATCGTCATTAGAGTCCAGCAAGACTGCGCCGTGCATTTGTCCTGAAAGCCCGATGGCCTTGATCGCCTGCCAGTGCTGACCACATTTTTCCCGCAACATACTCATCAGAGTATCAGTCGCGTCCCACCATTCCTGTGGGGATTGTTCTGACCAGTGCGGGTGGGGCCGCTGAATACTCAGCGGCGCACTATGGGTAGCCACAATGTCATTATTTTCATTAATGACCAAGGCTTTAACTTCGGATGTACCAAGATCGATCCCTAAATACATAGCCACCTCTCAATGTACCAGTGTGTAAACTGCAGCGATCTTCTCACGCAGTAGCACCGCGAAGTCCTCACGTTCGGTCAGTTCACCAAACAGCGCTTTATCACTGGCATAGACGGCAATCGGATCGGCAGCATTAAACATGCTATGAACAGCCTGCGCATCAAGAATGCCGTCCTGGTATTCGTACGGCAGCGTGCCTTTGTGCCACTGTTCCATAAAGACGAAGAACAACGCTGGCAGCATAGCCGTGGCTTCCGGACGAACGCCGCGCTGGTAGCACTCCAGCAACGTCGGGGCAATCATCGCCGGTATTTTTGAGAAACCATCTGCTGCGACGCGCTGGTTGGTATCCTTGATATACGGGTTGGTAAAACGCTTCAGTACCACATCTCGATACGTCGGAAGATCGATACCGTTATCGCCAAGGCTCGGAATGACGTCCTCGGTCACGTAGCGGTCGGCAATAGCATAAATATGCTCGGTCAGGGTACTTTCATGGATAAACTGCTGTCCAATCAAGGTACCAGCCCAGGCAATGCAGCTATGGGACGCATTGAGGATACGGATTTTAGCCTCTTCATAGGGGATGACAGATTCTACCATTTCAACACCCACGGCCTCAAAATTCGGACGTGCATCGCGGAAGTTATCTTCCACCACCCATTGAATGAAGGTTTCGCCCATTATCGGCGCTTTGTCCTCAATCCCCGTCTGCGCTTTAATGCGCGCCGGGAGATCTGCCGCCGGACGCGGCGTGATGCGGTCAACCATGGTATTGGGACAGGTTGCGTTACTCGCCAACCAGTCAATCACTGCTTGTTTGCCGGTTAATTGCAGGAACTCGACCAATCCATCATGGAATCGTTCACCGTTATGGCGCACGTTATCGCAATTGAGCAGAGTTAATGGTCCGGCGTTATTTGCCATACGCTGCTCGAGGATACGGGTGATCGCACCATAAATCGTTTTGCAGCCACCCTGCAAATCACAAATCAAGTCAGCATTGCTTGTTTCCAACTGGTGGTTGGTTTTCAGATAGTAACCGCCTTCTGTCACGGTAAAGGCAATCACTTTAGTTTGTGGTTTGGCGCCTTCATTAATTAGCGGCTGTAAATCTTCCTGCCACGGCAGCAGCTTCTGGATGGACGTAATTTCTTCATATTCACGCTCGCCTTCAGGGCTAACGGTTTCAAGAACGTAGCGGCCATTTTGTGCCATCAACGCCTGTACAACTTGTTCAGCATCATTGCGAATATTGCCCGCTGCAATGTGCCAGCTGTTATCGCCTGAAGCGATCAGGCGATGCAGGTACCACGCCTGATGTGCACGATGAAAAGAACCCAGACCGATGTGAAGCCAAGTGAATTGATTGTTCATGATTTACTCTCCTTGAGGTTGTGTGGCTTACTGTAATGGGTCATTTGAATTTAAAACGCTCCGTAGATCACAAAAGAGCAATTGACCCAAAAAAATACAAATGACCAGTGATGTTGGGTTCATTAAATCTTTAGCGCCAAACAAAATGCGCTATCCGCCCGGTGAAGGCTCAAAGTGGGATATTGTGATGATCGTCTCACCTTGCCTTGTGTCACCCTGTCCCCGGTGATCAAAACCATGGCGACCTGTCATACAGGGCAATGACCACTCTGGCAGACATAGCCTCGACGGTTGAGGTCTACCTTTATGAAGCTTTGTCGAACTAAGCGAGTTTCGGGCAGGTGACCTAGTTGAGTGCGACCGTGCACACCAGCCAACTGAAAGGGGTGAAGCAACCGCATCAAGGTGATAAAGAGGATGGCGTATAGTTTCCGGGACTAGGAATACTTCTTCCTGAAAATCAAGGCTGCCTGCACCGGGAAAGCGCGATGAACCTTTTTGTTGGGGTGTGTCGTTCGTTTTTTCTTTAACAATCACCACTCCCCAACTTGCAAGCGTTGCTGCACACCAATGATCTGATCCTGCATGGCTTCGCAGATGATCTCGAAGTCTTGGTGAGACGAACTGACATTGGGCAGTGAGAGGTGGGCTTCAATAAAGAAGCGCTGCCTGTTAGCGCCTTCGCTCCAAGCCAATTTCCACCAGTCGATAATCCGACATTTTGCTGCTGATAATCTGGCTTGGCTGGGAACTCGATTGCTCTTGCTTCGGTTTTCATTTGGAGTAGAGGGCAGTAGGTTCCAGAGATCGTTGTTGGGCCAGTAGGCAAAGGGGAGGCAGTGATCCACATCGAACGAAGGCGCCTTGCGCCCACTCCAGACGCTTTCGATCTGGATACCTTGCTGGCGCAATGTTTCTATTCGCCGGCGAACAAAAAGGGTATCTCTGTCCCGCTCCAGCCAGCTGAGCGTCTGGTAATAGCGATCCAACGTGATGTTGGACTCTCGATTGCGCTTGTATTTTTGCATCTCACCAATCCATTGCTGGACCAGCAAGGGTTCTATCCAGCAGCCATACACTCGCAAGCAGTGCCAGAGTTTTTCGCTCAGGATGAAATCACCAAAGCTGTCGAAAAAGGTCTTGTCCAGCAGGATGCATGAGGACTTGGTTCGGCGCTGTTTTTCGATAGTAAACAAGCGATTTTCTTTGCTGCCCTGATAAATGAACTGCGCCGGGCCTGCCTGGATGGTGGTGATGGTGTCTCTGAACAGAGCCTGGATTGCTTCAGCTTCGTCGCCGGCAAACAAGGCGCCTATCACTAGATCGTCAGCTTTAAGATGCTTGAGTTGGTTCCAGCCATCTTCTTTTACAAACCCTATTCCCTTGTTTGAATCCGAATTTTGCTGCAGGCCAGCGTCCAACAGCCTCTTGAACAGTCGAACCCAGTAATAGGCCACTAGGCCCAGTGAGATCGCAACCTGATCGTCGTTGCGATCCTTGATAGCACCGGGATGGGCATCGGCAATACGAACTAGAGTTCGAAGCAAAGCCAGCTTGTACGTGGAGCTTTTGCTGTCATTGACCGCGATATGGCGGATGTGAGCCAAGGCACCGGAGCCATCATCGGGAAGTTGGAAGAGAGTAGGGATAGGGTGATGGCTATCTGGTAGTCCTGTAATCACCTGCCATTGAAGCCCGAGTCTCTTTGCCTGTTGGTTTAGCGCATCCAGTGCGAAGGGGGTGGGTTCCCGGACTGCAAGTTCGGCATCCGTACAGTAGGCAAAAATTAGCGTACCACCGGGTAAGAGCATATTACTCAGTTTTCTGAGTGCGCGTTCCTTCTGGCTAGCGGCAACGAGGTCCCAGCTCGCCAGACTTATTAGGATCTGATGAAATTGACGATTGAGCTGCCGGCAGGTATCCAGTTCCGGCAGTATGTCCTCCAGCCAGCGTACAACCACCCCGCTGGGTGTGGCGGTGTGGACCGCTTCCTCTGATCTTGCTGACTTTGGGCTGCTAGGATCCACGGCAACCAAAACGCAACCACGTTGAGCCAGCCAACAAGGTTCTCGACTTCGCCGGTTGCCAATGAAGAGCATGGATTGACCCTTAAGTGGCCAGTGGTTTTTCCATGTGGCGTGAAGTTGCTCCAAGTCGAAGGCGATTGGCTTCACTGTTTCCTCAGCAGCAGGTTCAGCCATTGTTCCTCCTCGCGGCCTGGCCGGAGATCGGTATTCTTCCAGTTATCGATCTGTACGACGGGCAGACTGTTAAGCAGGCTCTGCAGTCCAGCTTCGTCCATCATCGTGAAATGGCGGCCATCGCGGATCTGTTCACCTGTCCCGTACTTGAATGAACAGTAGAAGATACCGTCAGTTTTGAGCTGCTGAAGCAGGTGAACCATGACAGTAGTTAACTGGCATTCTGGAACATGCAGTAGCGAGGCACAGGCCCAAATGGCATCGAATTGATCGGGGTTTCGGAAGGACTCGAATCGGCAATGATGGACGGGCAAGCCGGTCAGCTTGCGGGCTCGTTTGACCAACTCTGCGCTGGCATCCATTGCGACCACCTGAAAGCCATGCTCAAGAAAATGGCGGCTGTCTCGTCCCGAGCCACATCCAGCATCCAGAAGCAGCGCTCCGGGCTCAAGCAGGGGTTCAAAGCGGTCGTAAAGACTGCTCATATCCACCGACAGCGTGGCATCGAAGAAAGCATCGGCAAATTGATCGTAATAGTCTGACGGCATGAGATTGGTTACCAATTTGTTATGTTATTAATTTGGCCCTATCAACTCGAGCAAATCACGAACTCCGGCCTGCAGACAGCGGTAGAACCTCACATGACCTCCAGATCTTCCGTATCTTGGCCTTGCCGCAAATCCTGCTTTGGTGATTAGACCTCTTCTGGTTTTTTTTGCTCGTCTTCAATGTACCTCAGTAATTCCCCCGGCTGGCATCCAAAGTATTTGCACAAAGCATTGATGGTGTCGGTATTGGTGACATTACCTGGCACGTTGGCGATCCGGGTTAGGGTGGCGCGGCTGATGCCTGTCTGCTCGCTGACTTCCGATAGGGTGATGCGACGCTTCTCGTTGAACGATTTTTCGTCTAGCAGTTTGACTAGCAGGACTCTGATCATGACTTATCCATAAGCATTATATTCGTTCCATCCTATCAAATGCCTCATGCATGATGCAAAAAAGTCATTGACGAGTTTCCTTTGTGATGTATTCTAATCTCGAAAGCAGTAAATGACTCATGAATGATTCACTTGGGGGTTGGCATGAATACATATCTCACCACAGAAGAGTTGTCTTCTCGCATCAAGTACGACGTGCGCACCATCCGTCAGTGTCTGAAAGATGCTGTGCTGTTCGAAGGCGTGCATTACATCCGTCCTTTCGGCGGGCGCAAGATCCTCTACATCTGGGAGCGCGTGGAGGAATCTATGCTGCTGGGGGCTTCTGCTCACGATCTCATCGGCCACCTGGAATAATGGGGGCGCTATGGGGACAGTCAACAGTCGTGAAGGCAAGCTTTATCTGGATTTTCGTTACCGGGGCATTCGGTGTCGAGAGCAAACTCAGTTAGCGGATACCCAGACCAATCGGCAAAAGCTTGGCAAGGTGCTCGACATGATGGAGCAACAGATCCGGGCAGGCACCTTTGACTATAGCCATCACTTTCCAAACAGCCCCAGGGTTGAGAGGTTCGTGGCTATCGAGAAATTGAGCCGGCAGAAGGCCACTGGTGGAAGGATGGTGTTCTCGGCCTTTGCTGAACTCTGGCTCGATGAAAAGCGGGTTGAGTGGCGGGCGAGCCAGTTTGAAACGGTGGATGGTATTCTGCGTTGCCACCTGATCCCTGCCATGGGTGAGGAGCGGATCGGTACCATATCCAAGCAGGCAATCCTGGCGTTTCGCTTGCGTCTGTGTGAGCCAGATGGGCAGAGCGGGAAGACCCTGTCCGCCTCTCGCATAAATCACATCATGACCTACCTGCGTCTCATCCTGAACGAGGCGGCCGAGAGGTTCGATTTCGAGAGCCCGTGGCGCAATATCAAGGCGCTGCCGATGCCCAGATCTCAGGTTCAGCCGTTTACGCTGGAAGAAGTGCAACTCATCCTGACCAAAGTGCGTCCAGATTTTCGCCCCTATTATGCGGTGCGATTTTTTACCGGGCTGCGAACCGGCGAGGTGGATGGGCTCAGCTGGGACAATGTGGATTTTGGGGCTCGCCTTATTCACGTCCACCAATCGTTAGTACGTGGAAATCTGGGACCGACCAAGACTGCGGGCTCGCACCGCACAATTGCCATGAGCCAGTCAGTCTACGACGGCTTGCGTGCGCAGTGGGAATTGACCGGCGAGAAGAGCACCTTCGTGTTTTGCTCCCGTCGTGGCCAACCGCTGAATCACCGCAATGTTACCCGCAGGGTCTGGTATCCCTTGTTGGCATTGCTGGAACTCGAGAAACGCAATCCCTACCAGACCCGTCATACTGCGGCCACCTTGTGGCTGGCAGCGGGTGAAAATCCAGAGTGGATCGCGCGCCAACTGGGTCACGCCAATACCAGCATGCTTTTTCGTGTCTATTCGCGCTTTGTACCGAATCTGATTGGTAGGGACGGCGCTGCATTTGAACAGTTACTGGCTGAAGAGTTTGAACAGGAGGATGAGGAATGAAATTCACGTCCCAGTGTAACCTCGAATTGGTGTGGGCTGAACTGGCCCATGGTTTACCCTTTGATGGGGTGTGGCGTCTGAACTCCCCGCTGGGCAAGCGTTACGTTGATTTCAGGAGTGATCTGCTGGTGGACGTGGCACCTGCAGGACAATGGTTGATGGTGGAATTAAGCGATGAAGGAGGAAAACTGCATCTAGACAGCGTCATGCGGTTGCCTGCCGAAGTAAACCGCGATGACATTGAGCGCCAATATTCGTGGTTGATCGGCGTACAAGAGAATATTTTATGGGATATCTGGGGAATGCTCGCATATCTGTCGGATGGCCCATTGCGGCAGTTCTATCTCGCAGTGTTGCTCGACGAGCGCATCATGCGACCCTTTGTCACTGGTAAGGCTAGTCACCAGCATCACCACAAGCATGAGGGCGGATTACTCGAGCACAGCCATGAGGTAGCCATTACCGCCGCTGAGCTGTGCAGGCAGCATCAAGTTGGCCCACTTAGCACCAGTGTGGCTTTTATCGGTGGTCTTTTGCATGATATCGGCAAGATCCACCTCTTTTATAATAATTTGGACGGGCAGGGGGTCATGGGTCAACACGAATCGTTCAACTTCATGGTGCTGGCCGAGCCGCTGGCGCGCCTCAGCCGGGAGGCGCCTAAACTGTTCGAGGCTATCGGTGCATGCCTATCCATCAAGATTGGCCGGCAGACGGAGGCCTATCTGCCCGCCCAGATGGTGCATATCTGTGATCGGCTGTCGATGGATGTGCATAACTGGCGTAGGGCTTTCACCGAGGTACCTGCCTATTACTGGTTCGTCAAATCCCCCAATGGCGATCAAGTCTACAAACGGCTGGGGTGAGGTTTGTTGTGATGCTGCGGTCATCTCCAGTGATTTGGCTTAAGAAGGTTGCGAAACAGTACCCTCTACAATAAGACGATTTATTTTAGTCCTTCAGTTCAACCGGCTATAGAAAAAAGATACCGATTTTGTGGGTTTATTAGCAATTGCCTTTGGTTAGGCGATCTCTGGTTGCGTATTCCGGCGAAGTTGAACAGCCATTCCGGCCAACGTGAACACCCTGATCCTTAACGCGCTCACGTCACCCCGTTTCTAACTCGAGTGTTCAGATTGGGTCAACTCACTTCTCCTCTTTCTCATCGATTCTCCCTTCAGT